>JBJHDE010000037.1:0-17610 GCA_050486385.1 Planctomycetales bacterium
AAAGATCCCAACCCAACACCACCGGAGCACTCGCCCGACGGAGCCCCTGGGTCCAGGCGGCACTGGGCCCACCCTGTCGAGTGAGCCGCACAATCCGCAAATCCGGATGCTGGGCCAACAGCGCCCGAAGTGCGTTGACGGTCTCGGGGCCCGAGGCGTCGTCGACGACAATCGTTTCGATACGCGCCGGGGCCAGGGCCGCCCAAAACGCCGGCAACACCTCGGCCAGTTGGTCCGGGCGTTCGCGATGAGGCAGCAACAGGGTGAAATCGGCCATGATGTGAGGGGGTGGCTCCGGGGACCAAGGGCCAACGCTCCGCAGGTTCACTATGGTCGATCGGCCGGAAAGCCACCAAGGCCAGTTCTCCGCGCCGGAAATCTCGATAATTTCCAGCGGAAAAATAGGTGATCTCTCCCAGGAGCCCATTCGTTGAACGAAACAGAAACAAGTTGACAGAGCGAGGCGGCTGGATTCTGCTAGCTGATGTCTGGAGGTTTGCCGACCAGGCCGCTCGTTCAGTGGGTCCAGGCTCGGCAATATTGGGGGATTAAGTCATGGGGCAGCCGGTCCACGAATACCTGGCCAAGTTGTACGGCAAGCTGGGCGACGAGATCTTTCAGGATCCCGCCTCGCTGCGTCGGCACCTGCGGCGGCTGTGTCGTGGACGCCCGGCCGATGGCGATGCCCTGGCCGCCTGCATCGACCTGGATCTGCCGAGGATCCTGCTTCGCAGTCAGTTGGACTGGGAAGAACTCGAACCGCTAGTCATCAAGCAGGTGGCTCAGGAGCGGGCCCTGCCCATCGACGACATCCGCTGGGCCGTGCGAAGCTGGGCCGTAGGACTGGGGCGGGCCAGTCTGGCCGAGGCCAATCCCGAACCGCCCGAGATCCCGCAACCGGTCGTGCCCCGGGATGTGTACAGCGAGTTCGCTCCGCAGCGTTCGGTGGCGGGCACGGCGATGAACTGGCTGACCCGGCTGTGTCTGGCTTTGGTGTTGGGCTTTGCGTTTGGTGCCGGATACGGCGTGGTCTTGGCCCATGCCTGGGGCTACGACCACTACGCCAAGCTGTATGTGAGAAGTTGCTCGACCTGTGCCAATCCTTATCCCAGGCCACCCCAACCCGAGGTCTTCTACACGGCCTTTGCCCTGGCGACGGGGACCTTCGGGGTGATTGGCTCGCTGGTGGTGTTGTTTAGCGACATTGAGGCCAACGCCGACCGCCATCTTCGCAACGCCCTGGTCGGATCCGCCGGGGGCTTGGCCGCCTGGAGTATGACCCAGTTTGGCATCGTCTGGGCGGGCGTGGGCCTGTCGTTGACGATGCTCATCTTCTTGACGGTCACGCTTCCCCTATCGTTTAGCGCCTTCCTCCGCGAGAACTTCCACGTCTAGCGCCCCCAATCCGCGCAGCACGTGGGTTCATGGAATCTACTTATTCGGGCGACCTCACGGGTCGCGCCCGGCACGCCCCCAGCCCACACGCCGGGTGTTTCGGCCTCCCGGTGGCCTCGCTATCTTGACTGCTGAACGAGTCGGCACCCGGGCCGCTCTTCGGGGCACTGAATGCATGCGGGGAGAACGGCGATGTCTGCGCCGCGCGAGCGGGTCTCGGCTGTGGTGTTCGATTGGGCGGGCACCACCATTGACTATGGCTGCTGCGGCCCGGCCGCCGTGTTCCGCCAGATTTTCGAAGCCCGGGAAGTGCCAATCACCCTCGGTGAGGCCCGCGAACCCATGGGCCTGGCCAAGCGCGATCACATTGCCGCGGTGTTGGCCATGCCCGCCGTGCGGCAACGCTGGCGGCAACGGCACGGCCGCGACCCCCAAGAAGCTGACATTGATGGGCTTTACCAAGAGTTTCTGCCCCTGCAACGCAGCGTGCTGGCCCAGCACAGTGACCTGATTCCCGGCGTGCTGGAGGTGGTGGCCGCCCTCGAAGGCCGGGGAATCCGCATCGGCTCGACCACCGGCTACACCCGCGAGTTGATGGACGTGGTGGTCCCGTTAGCGGCCAGCCAAGGCTATCGCCCCGAATGCGTGGTCACCAGCGACGAGGTCCAGCGCGGCCGACCGGCACCCTGGATGCTGCTGGAAGCCCTGCGGCGGCTGGATGTGTTTCCCATCCGCACCGCGGTGAAGGTCGACGATACGCCCACCGGGCTGATTGCGGGCCTGAACGCCGGTTGCTGGAGCGTGGCCGTCGTGGTTCATGGCAACGAGATGGGGCTGACGCAAGCGGAAGTCAAGGAACTCGACGCCCACGAGCGCACGGCCCGCACCGCGGAGATTGCCGCCAAGATGCGCGATCTAGGCGCCCATTACGTCGTCGAGTCGATCGCCCAGTTGCCCGAGGTGCTCGACACCATCGATCAACGGCTCGCCCGGGGCGAACGGCCCTAGCGTCGGCGTGCTCCTGGGGCAACAAACTCACTCAGGCGGCGACCTCCGGAGCCGGCTCGCTGGCGGGAACCAGGCCGGCCGACCAGTTCCGCACCGGTCGCTCCAGGGGGCAAGGCCCCATGCCCGCGGCCACGTGGCGGACCTCTTCCACCGAGATCATGGCTTCGGGGTCGGCGTTGCGTGCCAGGGCAATCACTTCGGCCGCCCAGCGGCGAGGGGCGACCACGACGCAATGCTGAGCTGGCCGACGATTGCGTTCCGCCGGGTACGTGGTCACCTGCCAGCCGGCGGCGGCCAACACCGTGGCGATAGGCTGATCCGCCTGGTGCGAGACACAATGCACCGCCTGAAATCCCAAGGCCAACCGGGCTTCCAGCCAGATGCCCACGTAGTTGCCCGCCGCGTAACCGCCAGCGTAGGCCAACACATTGGTCCATTCTCCAAGATGGGCCAACACAAACGAGGCCGCCGAGATCCAGATGATCGACTCGAAAAACCCCAGGCCCACCGCCCACAGTTTGCGGCCCCGCAGCACCAGGATCGCTCGAACCGTCCCGATCGAGACATCCACCACCCGCGCCGCGAAGATGCCCAGCGGCATCAGCCACCACCAATCCACCAGTCCAAGGTTCACGGTTTGTGCCTGAATGGTAAGGCCGCCGACCCAAGGCCACTTGGGCGCGTCGGGCGTCTCGCCCCGTGTAGGGCGAATCCTGGGGAAAGGAAACCGTCGAAGAGTCCACCTCGCCGCCCAGGGCCGGTTGGTTGGGCAATCCCTGCCGGTCCCAGGGCTGGTTTCGCCCCGGAGAGGCCGATTGCGGCGACCTATGGGATCGCCCTGCCCCGCGTGCGACGCGGCCGAGTGCGACACGCCCCCGAATGGGACGGCCGACTCATCAGGACACAATTATCGGCTGCGGCGGTTCGCCAGAGGAGCCACTCTTGGAGGAGAAGCACCCAGAATTTTCCGCCAAGGGGGATCAAGCGGTTTCCCGGGCGGCGGGGTCGAGGTCGGCCAGGGGGCGACCCTCTTCAATCCGCCGAATCTTCTCGAGCCGCTTCGTGTGGCGACCGCCATCGAAGTTGGTGTTGATCCACACGTCGACCATGCGATTGATGGTCAAGTCGCCCAGCATATCCGCCGAGATGCACAGCACGTTCACGTCGTTGTGCCGACGGCTCATCTCGGCCGTCAGCTCATCGTGGCAGGTCGCCGCTCGCACGCCCGGCACCTTATTGGCGGCAATGCACATGCCAATGCCCGAGCCACACACCAGGATGCCCCGATCGCTGTGGCGATGACTCACCCGCCACGCCACCGCGGCGGCGAAGTCGGGATAGTCGACGTGATCGAACTCGTGGGGGCCAACGTCCTCGACGTCATGACCCTCTAAGGCGAGACGCTCAGCCAAACGCAGCTTAACGCTCACCCCCCGATGGTCGCTTCCGATTGCGATCCGCATAGCCTGTCCTGATCAAGGGGGGCCACCTCGGGTGACGGAACTCTAGTATTAGACCTGAGCCGCAACCAGATTTCTACCGTTTCCCGAATTGGATACCGTGAAACACGGCCTGAGAAGAGTTTGATTCCCCTGATTTTACCAGATGGATTGCCTCGTGCGAGGGGGGCGAGTTCCCGATGTTCTGACGGCGAACTGAGGTTGACCCCTGGCGACTTCGCGGGGATAAACTTGGTAACCTTGAGTCCGGCGATCAGGCACCGATGGCCTCGATGGACACACGAGGCGCCTTTTGCGTTAAGGCCTTACTCGAAAACACTTTAAGACTCGTCCCCGCGACCGCTGCCACGTCCAGCCGCCGTGGGGTGCCCGGTCAAAGGCCTCGCCGTGGGCCGTGACCAGCCGGTGTGAGTCGGGCTGAGTTCTCGCTGCCATGGCGAACCCCAACACTCGGACCGGCCGTATTGGAGGCGGGTCTTGCCACAAACCGCGTTCCCTTTGGGTCGAGCAAGTCGAATGGAATCCACCTTGCTAAATCGCACGCCACTGGCCCGGCCAGCCACATTCGGGTTGTGGGGCGGGCTGCTGGTCGTGTTGGGAACCTGGGCCACGGCGGCCGCCGAAGAGTTCAGCAACAGCCGGGTCTCGGCCACCAAGGTGCAGCCCGGCACCGCGATCGGCCGCGAGGCCCCCGACGGTTGGTCGCACCTGATCATCAAGAGCAAGCCCCGCGTCACCGAAGGCGACATCGACGCCGTGGGCCGCTCGACGGCCGATATGGCCAGCCTGCTGTTCACCGTCATCGTGGCCGATGTGGTCAACGAGTCCTCGGGCGATAGCCCCCGCTATCGCCTGGGCAAGGTGGGCGTGGGGGCCGGCACCGTGATCAATGGGAATGACGTCATCATCTCGTCCTCGACCCAGAGCCGTCTGGGAGCCGACTTCGGACTGATTAAGCGGCAGATCCTCTCGAAGTTTGAAGAGAAACTGGCCCAAAACGTGGTCGTGCTGCGAACCTCCAACCTGGCCTTTCTCGATACACCGGTGGTCGTCCGGCACCAGGGCAAGAACCGCCCGATGATGATTCGCTACGCCATCATCGTGAATCCCGACAACGGCGAGCTGGACACCATTTGCTGGCTGATCGACCTGGACGACCAGCGGCGTTACCGCGGCGTGGTGGGTCGGGCGCAGTGGCTGCCACCCGCCAAGCAGGAAGATGCCAAGTTGTATGTGGACCAAGGCGAGTTCTTCTTGGGAATTCCCTCGGAGAACGCCTTTGCCACGTTGCGGATTCCGCAGGGCCGGCTGCAATTTGCCCTGCCCGATGCCGCCACCAAGATCCTGGGCAAGTCCACGCTGAACCAGGCCGAGGCCAAAATCGCCGAAGGCTGGTTCCACACCGTGGTCGAGTTCCTTCGCAACTACTGAACGGCACACACCCCCGACGCACGACAACTGGAACGGACCGCTGGGGTGCTTGTCACGTGGCCCACCTGGCCACTGGCGCGACCCGGCCTGCTGGACACTTCTTCTTTCTCAAGGGGCCGGCGCGCGACGGAGCGGGGCCGGCAATACTGTTATGCGAACGATTTTTGCTTGCACCCTGTTGGCCGCTTTCGCCGCCAGCCCCCTGCGGGCCGAGAACCCGGTTTTCGATCTGATCACCGGCCCCGGCCTGGTGGTTCAAGAGGGCCTGTCCCTGTCGGTCACCAAACCGACCATGGCCGATGGTCTCTCTGCCGAGGAACAAAACGCGATTCTGGCGGACATCGCCGGCAATCGGAACCTGCTACGCGAGATGCTCCGCAAGAGCCCCGTCGCCCGACACGTCGTGCGTCTCGGTACTGAAGACGCCCCGGGTTTTGACGGAGTCGTCCGCCGCTACGATGCCTATTTCGTGGCCTATGGCGATTTGCAAGCCTTCCGCGATCCCAACTTTCTTGAAGAGGTGCTCTCCGGGGGCCAAAACGAGGGCGAAGGCCGCGAGTTGACCGCCGAGGAACTCGCCGAGCGGAACATCAAAATTGCCGATTCCGATCACGAAGCCTACGGCTACGGGACCTACGACCTGCGGGGCATGGTCAACCTCAAAGTCGTCGGTCGGGTGGCCTGGAGCGACACGCCCGATTCCATCATTGTGGCCGCCATGGTCGATCCGCGGTTCACGAACGATCCCAAGTTGGGCAATCTTTGGCAGCCCATTCAGCAGGGCGAGCCCGGCGACTTCCGCCCTTACGGCGGGGGCAGCGGTTTCTATTTCAAGGTCACCAAGCTGCACGAACCCGAAGGCGCGTTGTTTTGTGAATATCACGGCCTGGTGACCGAGCCCAAGCAGTGGTTCAATGGCCGCAATCCGCTGGGTTCGCTCTTTCCGCAAATCATGCAGAAATGGGTCACCGACATCCGCAAAGAACTGCTCCGCCGCGGAGGTTGAGGTCTGGCTCTCGCGGCCACACTTTAGACGCAGAGTGCGGCGGCATTTCAACTGCACCGCACACACCATCCAGGGCTCGCGAGTCATCCTCGCGAGCCCTTTTGTGTTGGAATTGGTACATCAACCGTGATCCGCCGTCGGTCGCCGTGCTTTACTGATTCCTGCGCAACTCTTCAAACGAAGTTTGTGGCACTGTTGGCTTGTCCACCAGTGTGTGGTTAGGTCAGACCGTGCCGTCCAAGTGGCGCCTGTTGGATGGGTTTTCTAGGGATAAGTAAAAAGTGGTGGCGTGATCTAACACTGGTGGACAAGCCACTAGTGCCACAAGAGACGTTCCCACACAACTGCAGGGATCAGTCAGCTATTGATGCCCCATGCCGCCGGCCGGCTAGGCCAATGCACCTGGCGGGCGTAGGATATCAGGGTCACGATCCGGCGAAGATCCCCGAGCGTTCAGGAGATGTGTCATGCGGTGGCTGGTGGTGGGGCTTGTGGCGACAATGATTGGGTGCTCGGGCGAGCCTGAGAAGATCGAGGCTCCAGACACCCTCGAGGCTTCGGACACGAACGAGGCCCAAGACACCCTGACTCCGTCAGCGAAATGGCTGGAGGATTTCATCGACCGTGCCTACCACAAGACACATGAGAATCCCGAAACGGTGACGTCCCTGGATTCGTTCGACTTTTTTCCAGGCGAGTCGTCGACCAAGCCTCTGGCCGGCGAGCTGCGACTGTCTCGGGTCGAAGGCGGCGACGCCGAGCCCGACGCAAAATGGGTCATCATGCGTTGGACCATCTCCTACGAGTTTCACGAAGGCGAAGGCTGGAAGAGCCCAGGAGTCGTTGAAACCCGGGAAAGTATCGCGGGCGGATCGTCACCAACATTGCTCGATCCGCAGCAGGTCCAAGCGCATCCCATCTTACAGCACTTTGTGCCCTAGCCACGGCAGACGTGGCATGCCTCGTTTGAACAGCGGTGGCATGACGTTCTGGAGAACGGGCACCGACACGAGTCGAACGGGTTCGGCTATCGTGCCGGAGGTTGCGATGTCGGACCGGTGTGGGATATTGTGTGCAGGTTGGGTGGCAAGCCCAACGAGTTTATTGCCAACTTGGTCGTTCGCCTCGCCGCCTTCGCAAACCGTTCAAGTTGCAATTGATGAGAAGGTTGTCGACACAACGATCTCTCAGACATTGAACATTGGCACGACACGACTCGCCTGCCTGGATCGACAACAAGCGGCCTGAGTGATCGCCGCATGTTGGGCAGGGCGAGGACTTCGCCCGCTCGCGTCACGACAAAGCGGAACCTCAGCCCCAGAGGGTTGTCAGCTCCTCGTCGGGCGGCACATCCAAGGGGAACCGCTGGCTGAAGGGATGATCGGCAATTCCGGCCAGCCGCCGCAGCGCTTGGTGGATGTGTTCGGGGCGGACACGGATGCCGCCTTCGGTGACGGTGGCCAACGAGCGGGGATCGAAGGGGGCGGGCATTTGGCCGGCGTCGGTGGCACCGACCACGCGATTGCCCTGGATTCCCTGGCCGAGGAACATGATCGAGCCAATCGACCAGTGATCCTTGCCGTTACCCTTGTTGTAATGCGGCGTGCGGCCCATCTCGCTTTGCACAATGACCACCAGCCTGTCGCGGATGCCGAGCGCCTCGGCCCGGCGAAGCAGATGGGCCACGCCGTCGAGAAACTCGGGGATCAGCCGCATCTGGTCGGGGTCGTTGTTGCTGTGGCTATCGAACTGGCCAATGGTGAGATTGGCCGTGACGCCCACGCCCGCCTTGAAGGCGGCCAGCGCGATTTCGACCTGTTGGGCCAGGCGTTGCTTGGGAATCTCGTCGGGAATGTGCTCGGTCATGCGGGCCAGGGCCTTCGAGTTGACCTGGGCCGCGTACAGCATGTTCTGGGCGTGTGCGACCCGCGGCAGCCGCGGAGCCGCCGCCTGGGCCGTGTGCTGATCGGCCAGGGCGCGGTCGATGTGGTCCTGGGCGAACTTGTCGTGGTAGGGCGAGCGCGGGTTGCCTTCCACACTGTCGGCATTGGCGAGCCGCCGCAGCGAGTGCAAGTACGGCACCCGCGACATGGCCACCAGATTGCCGGTGGCCGAGTAATTGCCGAACGTCAGGTAGGACAGCGGGCAGTCGGGACCCTGACAGGCGGCCACCAGCGCAGCGAACGTGGGATAGGCCAGGCTGTCGAGCTTGCCGGTGGCCATGTAGCGCGCGCAGGGGGCGTGGTTGTTGACCGAATAGTCCAGCCCGTTGAGTACCAGCAAGTCTTCGCCGCATTCGTCGTAGAATGCCTCGTTGCTCAGGCCCGCTTCGATGTGTTGAGCCGTGGGCGCGAAGGTGTGTGCCCCGCGGGTCAGGATGTCGCCTTCGTCGTACAGACGATTGACTCCGTTGACGCCCTTGGGGTCCATCAGGTAGGTCGTATCCCAGCCGCCCGAGGCGTTGAACACCACATAATACGGCCCGGCATGGAAGTTGTCGGGCTCGTCGGCGGTCGTCAGCGAGGGCCAGCGCCCGGCGGCGGCCAATCCCAGGCCCGTGAGGCCGCACAGCTTGAGGAAGTCGCGACGCATGGCGGGCTCACTCGTAAAGGAATTCGATGCGGCGGAGCAGGTAGGTCAGCACACCCCGCCAGGCACGGATCGTGTAGTGCGGATCGTCGGGGGCGTCGGGGACATTCCGCCGGCAGTGGTAGATCTCGCGTTTCTCGTACTCTGGCTGGCTCGCGGCGTCGGTCACAATCCCCGCAAACAGCGCAAAGCTGCGATCGATCTCGGTCGAGTCGACGGCGTCCTCGCGACCGAGCACCAGGCGGTGCAAGTGGACCAGCGTCTCGCGAACGGCCTGGTCGCCCTCGGGCGATTGGCCCGGTCGTACATCGGGTTCGATTCCCGGAAACAGCCGCCGCTGGTCCGCGGGCAGGGCAAAGTCGGCCAGTGTGTGACGACAGGCCACGTCGTTGGCCATGGTTCGCTGGATGGCCCCCATGGCCCCACTGGGATCGACCGCCCGCTCGGTCACTTCCTTGTAGTCGATTCCGCCATAGAGGATGGCCATCTGTTCCTGGAGTTTGCCCCAGCGCTCGCCAAAGACGGCGGCGATTTTTCGTTCAAGCTGTTCGGGTGACAGCATCCGCACGACGCCCAGATCGGCCAACTCGGCTTGGCGATGCGGATCGTCCGTGGCGGTCGCCAGGCCATCGGCCCGGTAGAATGGGCTGCGGACCCATCCCTGGAAGGCCGCCTTGAGGTTGAAATCGGCCGCGACCATGTCGGCGGCGATGGCCTCGATCTCTCGACGCTGTTCGTTGTAGGCCCGCCGGTGAGCGGCCTCGAGCGGGTCGTCCAGGTCCCGCGGTGGCAGCAGAGGCTTGCGGCCGGTGAGTATGTAGTGGACGTGCTCGACCATGGTTGTCGCGAAGCGGGGATCGCGGGCGGTTCGTTCGCCCAGCCACGCCAGCGCCCGCCACCGCTCGTCGGCCGGTAGCTCCTCGCCCTCGAAGCCGGCCTGGAACATGTCCTGGTACCACCCTTCGCGGCGGCGTCCGTACACGCCGTTCAAATCGTAGTAGTCCTGAAACAGCCCGGCCACGGGATCCACCGTGCGATGGCACACGGCGCACTCCGAGGCCTGCATCGTGGGAATCTCAAACTGCTCGGTCACGGCCGCCGCGTCCGACACCCGCGCAGCCAACTCCATGACATCGACGCCCAGGAAATGTTCGTAGTACATCCGTGCCCGCAGGCGGTTGCGATTGGTCTCGGTCGTGGGATACCGCATCAGGTACTGAAAGGTGCTCAGCAGGCCGGCGTGCGGATAGAAGCCGGTGGGCGATTCCTGGTTGTCGCGGGCGTTGCGGGCCTTGAGGGCTGGCAGCCGCACGGGCACGTACTCGAACGGGTCGTTTGGGTCCTGGAACTGGCTTTCCAACTGCTCGTACAGGCCATAGCCCCGGGCCGTGTAGGGCGTGACCATGATGTAATCGGCCGTCACGATCTCGGTGATGGGGCGATCGTTGCGGACGATGTGTTCGACCAGTGCCATGGGTTCGCCCAACATGGCTGCGCGGTAGTCGTTGGCCAGCTTGTAGCCGGCCTGCCGCCGCTTGGTTTCGTCCTCGATGTGGCTCAGGTCGAACTTCTGATACCAGTGGCGGGTGGTGCTGAAGTGGCTGTACGACAGGGCGTTCTCGGGGACACCGTCGTAGCCGCGGGTCAAGAAGATGTCGTCGAAGCCCTCGCGGAGCCGCAGGTAAAAGGCCTCCTCTTGCATGACCGTCTCAAGCACCTCGGCCACGCCGTCGAGATCCTGGCTTGCGACGCGGGCCCGTTCCTCCTCGGTGGGCAACCGTCCGGCGAGGGCGAGTGTGGCCCGACGCAGTAGGGCCGGCGGTTCCAGGAAGACCACCTCATCGAAGAAGTCACCGGGAGCGGGCTCGTCCAGCGGGGCACGGGGCCGCTGGCTACCGGGAACCGCCCGCATCCGCTCGACGAAGCGTGCCAGGATGTGGTAGCCCGCGGTCTCGGCCGCGAGAACGTCGCCGCCGCCGTGATCCAGTTCGCCCAGCACTTTGCGCAACAGCCGCGATTGCCCGTCCTCGTCGATGGCGGCCATCGTGGCCAGAGAGCGTTGGTTGTGCAGCAGGGCCTGGTGCCGTTGGTCGCCGGCGAGGCGAACTGCATCGATCAGCACCAAGCGCGAGTCTTCGGCATCGGCCCCGGCCTTGTGGCAATGGATGCACGATTGCGAGACGACCCGGGCCCACACTTCGCTGGCAAACTGATCATCCAGCGGGGCCTCGCATTCCGGCGGAGCGTCGGCCGACGGCTGGTCGGCCCAGGCCAACCCCGGGGCGAACGTCCAGCAGGCGAACACCAGCAGCCAGCGCCACGGCCCAAGCATTGTGCCATCCACCTGAAGATCGAGCGGTTCGCAAAGCGGGCAACCTCCACCAAATCTTCATTCTAGGGGCCGCGGCCGGGGCCGGTCAACGCGGGCGGGGCGGAGAAGCTCCCAGCAAGAGTGGTGTCGGTCGGGCGGAACATTTGAGAATGCGGGGCAGGAGGGGGCGTTTGCCGGCCGGCCGTAACAACGCGAGCCCGGCCTCCGCTACAACAATAAGGTTCAGTCAGCATGCGAGACGCCTGGTTGCCGGTCGGGGTCGCGGTCTCGGGGACTGTCCGACTTTTCGCCTTTCACATGACTTGGAACACACCATGGCCAATCTGCAACGCGGTTCGATCGGTCCCCAAGTGAAGGACCTGCAACGACGGCTCAACGCCCGCCTGCTACCGAGTCCTGGGCTCCAGGACGATGGCAAGTTTGGTGCATTGACCGACGCGGCCGTCCGGCGATTCCAACGCGCGAACCGCCTGTCGGTCGATGGGATTGTCGGTCCCAAGACGAAGGCAGCCCTGAATCAGGCCGGTGCCACGCCGACCCCGAGCCCGACGCCGAGCTCAGCCCCGATCCCAACTCCGATACCAACCCCGACGGCCGGCGGCTTCAAGGTCAGCCTGCCCCATGTGGCAAGCTTTGAGGGGCAGGTGTTGGGACCTCCACCGTATCAGGGCGAGTGCGCCGCGGGCGTGCAGGTCATTTTCAGCCGGGCGGGAATCATCCTGGGCCTGACAAGAACCTGGCGACCCGGCGTGCGGGTCCGCGGCAACAACGTGCCGGCTGGCACGGCCATTGCCAGTTTTCAGAACAACCGTTACTGGAAACACGCCGCCATTCTGATTCGCGAGACCAGTGTGGGACTCGATGTCTGGGACCAATGGGCCGGTCAACCCTGGCATCGCCGGACACTACGCTTCAACGATAGCGACACGGCCAACGGATCCAATAACGGTAACCTGTTCTACGTGATCACACGGTGAGGGCCGCAACGGATCGCACCGGCGGGGGCCAATCCCGCACGCCTTCGAGATGGGTGTTTGTTGGCAGCCCCAGCAGCCAGCGCCCAAGTCCAGCCAACGCATCCTCACCAGTTGGTGTGCTACCCGAGTCCCCGTCCACTGGCCTCGGCAGGGTAGAGCGCACGCTTGGGCAAGCTGGTCCTGTCGCTCGATCCGGCCCCGGCACTTATTCAGGAGGGCGTCGCAACGTGTAAATCACCCAAGGGGACTCTCGATTGGTTTCCAGGCGATCGGGCAGCTTCTTCAACACCCATTCGAACACCTGCCGCGTGGGGGCATCGAGGTCACTTGGCAGTGAAAGCCCGCCTTCGCCAGAATTGGCGCAAGATAAAAGGGGTGGCGAAGTTACGCGAAGCCCGGTCGCTTCGGGCTGCTCTTCGCCACCCCCTAGTGTGGGCGATACAGGACTCGAACCTGTGACCCCTAGCTTGTCGAGCTAGTGCTCTAGCCAACTGAGCTAATCGCCCGATTTGGGTGGGTTGGCTGGGCCCACCGCGAATGGGAAAGTTTGCCCCCGAAAACGCGGAATGTCAAGGGTCTGGACAAGATTCCCTGGGGGGATCGGGGGCGGAATGGGGCTGGTGGAGGCAGCGGACAGGCACCGCCAAAACGGCAAGGCCCCGGCAAGCGGGTTGGTGCCTGCCAGGGCCATGCCGCCGGATGACAGTCGGGCCATCAGCGGCTTTGTTCGCTGCGGGCCTTGGCGCGTTCCAGCAACTCTTTCAGGCGGGCCTTCTGATCGGGCCGCAAAACGTCTTCAATCTTCTTGTCTCGCTCGGCCTCCAGGGTGGCAATCTTGGCCTTAAGCTCGCTGATGGGATCGTGGTACTCGGCCTGAATCGTGTAGATCTTCTCACGCTGCAACCCATCCACAAGCTGGGCGTAGTACGGCGGCAGGCGCCCGCGGAAGTCGTCGTCTTGTACCTCGATCGGGTCGGGCGTGACGGTCGCTTCGGCGGGATTGGTCTGTTCGGCGGCGTTGGGCGGGTCGGTGTCGGCCTCCTGGGTGGTGGCTGGAACGGCCCAGACCATCCAGGCAACCAGCACCAAGGCAAGCGGCCAGAGCATGCGGGTGATCATCGGCGAAGGCCTCCTCGGTTTCGGGCAGTTGGGCGGCAGTCCGCACACCATGGGCGAATCAGCCACCCAAAAGGGAATGGAGTCTCCCCCGACTATAGCTTCCCACCCACACGAAAACACCCCTTTCGGTGGATTTGAGTTTGGCTGCCGGTGCGTGTGGGGCAAGCGGCCGCCGGGGCGAGTGGTGTTCGCGGGCGGAGTCGCTATTCTTGGGGACCGTTGGCCCGCTGACTCTTCCCCCTTGAATCGCCGATGACCGAACCCGAGCCCGCTTGCGACCAGCCGCTGGATGTTCGCGACCCGCATGTCCGTGCCGCCATCGACCGTTATTGGACCCGCAATCTGATGGTGATGGGTGTGCTGCTCGCCATCTGGGCGCTGACCGGCTATGTGCTGCCGATCTTTCTGGCCGAGTCGCTCGACGGGGTGATGTGGGGCGGGTTTCCGCTGAGCTTTTGGTTGTTTCAGCAGGGCAGCACGCTTTCGTTCGTGCTGCTGATTCTGATTTACGCGGCGGTGATGAACGCCCTGGATCGGGCCCATCATCGCGATCTGGCGCGACGCCCGAGGGCGGCCACCTCGCGTACGTCGGAGGTCTGAGCCATGAGCGTGCAGAACTGGACTTTCGTCTTTGTGGGGCTGACGTTTGGCCTGTATTTGGTGATCGCCTGGGTCAGCCGGGTTCGTGACACGTCGGGCTTTTACGTGGCGGGTCGCGGCGTGCCGGCGGCGGCCAACGGTATGGCCACGGCGGCCGACTGGATGAGCGCGGCGAGCTTCATCTCGATGGCCGGATTGATCTCGACCATTGGCTTTGCGGGCGGGATGTATTTGACCGGTTGGACCGGGGGATTCGTGCTGCTGGCGCTGTTGATTGCGCCGTACTTGCGGAAGTTTGGCCACTACACGGTGCCCGACTTCGTGGGCGATCGGTTCGAGTCGCGGCTGGCGCGGCTGGTGGCCGTGGTGTGCGCCATTTTCGTGAGCTTCACGTATGTGGCTGGCCAGATGCGGGGCGTGGGGATTGTGTTCTCGGGATTTTTGAATGTCGATATCAACGTGGGCGTGCTGATTGGCATGGCGATTGTATTCTTTTATGCCACGGTGGGGGGCATGAAGGGCATCACCTGGACCCAGGTGGCTCAGTACTGGGTGTTGATCACTGCGTACCTGGTTCCGGCGATCGCCATTAGCATTTTGCTGACCAATCAGCCGGTGCCTCAGGTGGGCATGGGCAGCCCCTTGATCGCAACTGGACAACCGTTGCTCGAACGGCTGGATGAGATTCACGCCGAATTGGGTTTCGCGAGTTATACCGAGCCGTTTGTGGGATCGTGGGACCTGATCAATATCTTCTGCGTGACACTGGCCCTGATGGCCGGCACCGCGGGACTGCCGCATGTGATTGTGCGGTTCTACACGGTCCGCAGCGTGAGTGCTGCGCGGTGGAGCGCGTTCTGGGCGTTACTGTTCATTTCGCTGTTGTATCTCACGGCTCCCGCGACCGCGGCGTTCAGCCGGTATGTGATGTTGGACAGCCTGCACAATAAAACGGCCGAGGAGTTGCCCGAATGGTTTCATAACTGGCGGCAGACGGGATTGATCCTGTGGTTGGACGATGGCGATGGCCGCCTGCAACACTATGGCCCGCAGGATCCGGAACTGTTTGCCAAGAACGAACTGTTTCGCAGCGGCAAACTCACCTCGGTTGAGCTGGCCGATATCCTCGCCCGACACGAGCGGTGGCTGGCGACCGAGGGCACCTCAGGTGAGGACGGGCGAGCGGTGATGCGGGGCTTGGGGCTGGCAGGGCCCGATCGCGATATCATCACGTTGGCGGCGCCCGAGATGGCTCAGCTTTCGGGTTGGATCATCGCTTTCGTGGCCGCCGGAGCCCTGGCCGCGGCGCTATCTACCGCTTCGGGGCTGTTGCTGGTCATCTCGTCGAGCGTGGCCCATGACCTTTACTACCGGATGCTCAATCCCGCGGCCAGCGAGGCCAAGCGGTTGATCGTGGGCCGGGTGGTGATTGGCCTGGCCGTGGTGATCGCGGGTCTGTTTGGCATCTTCCCGCCGGGTTTCGTGGGCGAGGTGGTGGCCTTTGCCTTTGGGCTGGCGGCGGCGAGTTTCTTTCCCACAATTGTGCTGGGGATTTTCTCGCGGCGGGTGGGCACCGTTCCGGCGGTGACCGGCATGATTGTCGGCATCGGCTTTACTGCGGCTTATATCATCGGGGCCGTGTACGCCGAGATGCCCCACTGGTGCCTGGGGATCGGACCGCAAGGGATTGGCGCGGTGGGCATGGTGTTGAATCTAGCGGTGACGCTGGGACTGACGCCCCTGTTTCCGCCGCCCTCGCAGGCGATTCAAGACTTGGTGGAATCGATTCGTGAACCCGAAGACGCGGGCCCCGCGGTCGTGATTGAAAAGGCCCCCGAGCATTGAATGTGAGTGACCCTGGCAACGAGCAACCCACTCATCGCCGAACGAGCGGAAAGGTGACGATCAATGATGCGCACAACAAGTGGCTTGATTGCGGTGGCCGGTTGGCTGTTGGCGCTGGCCGTGGTGGCCGATGAGCCGCCGCGGCCGAATGTGCTGGTGATCCTGACCGACGATCAGGGTTACGGCGACTTGGGTTGTTACGGCGGCGAGGATCTGACTACGCCGGTGCTGGACCAATTGGCCGCCGACGGCGTGCGGTTCACGCAGTTCTATGCCGCGGCGCCGGTGTGTTCTCCCTCGCGCGCGGGCCTGCTCACCGGGCGGGTTCCGCAACGCGCGGGCCAGCCCGGCAACGCCAGCAGTCAACGGGGCGTGGCGGGGATGCCGACTGAGCAGATCACCATGGCCGAGATGTTTCGCGAGGCCGGCTACGCCACGGCGCACCTGGGCAAGTGGCATTTGGGCTTCACGCCCGAGACCATGCCTCGCGGCCAGGGATTTCAATACAGCTTCGGCCACATGGGCGGATGTATCGACAACTACTCGCACTTCTTTTACTGGCAGGGGCCGAACCGGCACGACCTGTGGCGGAACGGACAGGAAGTCTGGCACGATGGCGAGTACTTTCTGGACCTGGTGGCCGACGAGTTTGCCAAGTGGGTGAGGCAACCCCGCGACGAACCCTGGCTGGTGTATGTGGCGCTCAATACGCCGCATTATCCGTTGCAGGGGACGGCCAAGTGGCGCGAGCACTACCACGACCTGCCCAGCCCGCGGCGGGAGTACGCGGCCTTTGTCTCCACCACCGACGAGGTCATCGGCCGGCTGCTGGCCGACATCGACACTCTGGGCCAGCGCGAGAACACGATCGTGGTGTTCCAGTCGGATCATGGGCACTCCACCGAGGAACGGACCTTTGGGGGCGGCGGCAGTGCTGGGCCCTTCCGCGGGGCCAAGTTCAGCCTGTTTGAAGGCGGCTTGCGGGTGCCAGCCATCATCCGCTGGCCCAAGCAGGTGCCGGCCGGCGTCCACCGCGACCAACTGGCCACAAGCTGCGATTGGCTGCCCACCTTGCTGGACCTGTGCGGGCTGGAACCGCCCAAGCACATCGTCGACGGCAAAAGCCTGACCGCGGTGCTGGCCAGCGACGAGGCCGAATCGCCCCACGAGTGGTTTGCCTGGGAGAGCGGGCGCTCGCCCCAGGGCCCGCAGTGGGCGGTGCGGCGGGGGCCTTGGAAGCTGCTGGCCCATCCCCGCGATACGACCGAGCCCGAAAAGCGATTGCCCTTGGACCCGCAACGCGACCGGCGGTTCCTGGCGAATTTGGCCGACAATCCCGGCGAGACCACGAATCGGGCGGCCGAGCATCCCGAGCTGGTGGCCGAATTGGAAGCCCTCTACACCCGCTGGAGCCGCGAGGTCCAAGACACCAGTGTCCGCCCGCAATAATCGCACGATGGCTGATCCTGGCGGTCGACCGAAGCGGCGGCGGCCCATCCGTTGCGTCGCGGGTGGGATTCGAGTTCAATAGGGGGACCTCCGACTCCTGGGAGTCGGG
Organism: Planctomycetales bacterium; assembly: GCA_050486385.1. Lineage (GTDB taxonomy): Bacteria > Planctomycetota > Planctomycetia > Pirellulales > Pb10988 > JBJHDE01. Next base: position 17,321 of record JBJHDE010000037.1, read on the forward strand.
TGATTCCTGACCCTCTCACAGAGAGTTGTAGCCCCATGGTTCCCTTTGGATTGCGGGCGTTCGGCCTGGCGGTGGCTCTCGCGGGCCTGATGGCCATTCCGGCCCTGGCCGACGACGCCACTCCGCCGGCAACTGGCGATGGCGACGGTTGGCGGAGCTTGTTCAATGGCCAGGATCTCTCGGGTTGGCGAGGCAACCGCAGCGACACGCCCGGCGATGGCTGGGTGGTGGACGAGGGCGTGTTGATTCGCAAGAGCCGCGGGGGCGACATCTGGACCGAAGAGACATTC
>JBJHDE010000038.1:0-13903 GCA_050486385.1 Planctomycetales bacterium
TGGTAATCCAGGCCGTGGCCGGCGTGCAGGCCCTCGCCCGCGGCGACCAGTCGGGCCCCGGCGTCGCGGAGTTTGTGCAGCTCGTCCTCGCGCGCGGCGGCCGTGCGGGCCAAGCTGTACTGGCCGGTGTGCAGCTCGACGGCTGCGACCCCCAGCTCGATGGAGGCCTCGACCTGCCGGGGGTCGGCATCGATGAACAAGCTGACTTCGATGCCCGCGTCGGCCAGCCGGGCCATGGCGTCGGCCACCGCGCGGCGTTGCCCGACCACATCGAGACCGCCCTCGGTGGTGACTTCCTCGCGGCGTTCGGGCACCAGGGTGGCCTGATCGGGCAGAATATCGCAGGCAATCGCCAGGACCTCGGCAGCGCAGGCGAGTTCCAAATTCAGCTTGGCCCGCACCGTCTGACGCAACAGGCGGACGTCGCGATCCTGGATGTGCCGGCGGTCCTCGCGGAGATGAACGGTGATGCAGTCGGCCCCGCCGAGTTCGGCCAGTGTCGCCGCCCAGACCGGATCGGGCTCGGTCGTGCGGCGGGCCTCGCGGAGGGTGGCCACATGGTCAATGTTGACGCCAAGTGTGGGCATGGAGCCTGGGATTCAAGGAGGGCAACACGGGTGAAACACTGGATCGGCGGCGCCGAGCGGTATCGTGCCCCGGCGAGGCGTTGTCGGCAAGACCCTGGGCGGGCTCAGGCGGTTCGCCGCGGGGCCTCGGCCAGCACGGGTTTCAGGGTCGCCGGATCGTTGGTGATCACCGCATCCACCCCCTGGGCCAGCAGTTCACGGGCAAAGGCCGGATGGTCCACCGTCCAGGTCCAGCATTGAAGTCCGCGGGCGTGGACCTGCTCCACCCGGCTGGGCCCCAACAGTGCGGCCGACCAGTTGATGGCCACCAGTCCCAGAGTCTGGGCCTCGTCCAGATGGTGTTCGGTCAGGTCGCCGGCCCCCAGTCCCACCAACGACAACTCGGGAGCCAAACCGCGGCAATCGGCCAGAAACCGCCAGTCAAACGCCTGCACGACCACGCGGTGCATCCACCCGCCGGCTTGCAAGAACTCGACCAAGGCGTCGGCGGGTCCGTCCTTCCGCTCGATGAGCACCAGGCTTCGCGAAGCAATCAAGCGGCAGGCGGCCTGCAGGGTGGGGATTCGCGTCCCTCGCCACCGCGCGGCCAACCAGGTGCCCGCGTCAAACCGCTGGGCCTCGTGTGCGGTGAGTTTCTCCAGCCGAATCTGCCGGCCCCCGCTGAGGCGTCGGGCGTTGGTCGTGCGATCGACGGTGGCGTCGTGCAGCACCATCCACACCCCATCGGCCGACATGCGGCAATCCAGCTCGACCAGGTCGCAGCCATGGGCCAACGCGCGTCGAAAGGCCGGCAAGGTGTTTTCGGGGGCTTCGAGGCTGGCACCGCGATGGGCCGCCAGCAGCACGCGGTGATCGGCCAGGATCTCGGCCGCGGTTCGGGGCGGCAAGCGGCGGTGCGAGGTGAACACCCCCCCCACAAATGATTTCAGCGAATCCCAGACGTTGCCCGCCCCCGGCTTCATTCGCGAAATGTGACGCTCGCGGTAACGCCAGACCAACCGTTCGAAGGCCATCCCGCACTTCGCGGTCGGTCCGGCTAAAAGCGTCCGTGCCGGAGGGCAGAATATCAACTCTGCCGGCCCGGCTGGCAAGCGTCCCACGCTTGGGATTCCGCCCCAAAAACCAAATCCTCACCGGTCGGGTGGGTCTACTCCATGCGACGGATCGCCAGGATCGTCAAGTCATCCGAAGGGGCTTCCGACTCGTAATGCGACGAGACCTCGGCCCCAATCCGCTGCACCAACGTGCGTACCGGTCCCCGGGCGTAGCGGCGAATCAGCTCGTGCAGCCGCTTGACGCCAAACTGCTGTCCGCGTTCGTCCATGGCTTCCACAATGCCATCGGTACACAGCAGCACCAGGTCGCCCTGGGCCATGGTGACCAGCGGACCATGGGGATAGTCGGGTTCGTCCAACACACCCAGCGGCAGTCCTGTCGAGGTCATGTCCTCGAACCGGTCGTGGGTCGGATTGTAATGCACCGCCGGAGCATGGCCGGCGTTGGCGAACTCGATGCAATGCTGCTTGGGGTCCAGGGCGGCCAGCACCATGGTAATGAACCGCCCGTCCTGCAGGTCATCGGCCAGCGAGCGGGCCAGCAGACACATCAGGACTTCGGGCTCGGTGTGGTCCAGCAGCAGGGCTTTCAGTCCGGCGCGGACGCTGGCCATGATCAGCGCCGGCCCCAGCCCATGGCCGCTGACATCGGCCACGATCAGGCCAATCCGGCCATCGGCCATGTGCAGCACATCGCAGTAGTCGCCCCCGACGGCTTCATTGGGAAACCACCAGGTCGCCACTTCGTAGCCCGGAATCGGCGGCAGGTTGGTGGGCATAAACCCACGCTGCACATCGCGGGCAATCGCCAGGCTGGCCCGGGTGGTCTCGGCCAGCCGGAGCTGCTCGATCATGGTGTTGCGGTCCAAGGCCAAAGCCGCGTGCTGGCTGAAGGCCATGGCCAGGTCTTCGTCAAACGTATCGAACGGCCGAGACCGCTTGTTGATAAACTCGACCACGCCCAACAGCCGGTCGCTGCGGGGCACCAACAAGGGCACGGCCAGGATGTTGCGGGTCGTGAAGCCCGTTTGCCGATCGTAGTCGCTGCTCCAGCGGGGGTCAGAGGCCGGATCAGCCACATTGGCCAATCGCCGGTGCTGAGCCACCCAACCGGTGATGCCCTGCTCGACCGGATGCCGCAGTTCGGCGATCTCCAACTCGGTGACCACGCGGGTGAACAGCTCGCCGCGGACATCGTCAATCTGAAACACGCTGGCCCGCTCGCAATTCAGGGCCTGGCGTGCCTCGTTGGCCGTGGTGGCCAACACCCGCTCGGGGTCAATTTCGGCGGCCAAATTGCGCGCAGCGGTATTCAGGGTCTCCAGTCCCCGGAGCCGCTCGGCAAGGCGATCGTTCGCCTCGGGATCAGGCAATTGTGAGTCCTCGGCGCTCATCTCGCTCCCAGTGTAGGACGTCCGCTCGCCTACGGCAAAGGCATCGGACACAGATCATCTGGGGGAGACACGGGCGTAAAGGAGCCTGACGGATGGGATCGTCGACTGGCCAGCGCCCCAAGCCCAAGAACGCAGGCGATCCCGAAAGCTTGAAAGGGGGCTGTTAGCAGGACGGCCCCGAGATTCCGTCTGGCGATGTTTTGCTGGCCGGGCGCTTTCGAACACGGTACAACCAAGGTGGGTGAGGACAATTTAATGCAGGCCATCTTGTCGAACACTCCGGAGTCAGAAGCATGGCACTTCCCAACCTTGGCACCGCCTGGGCGGAGGGCGACTGTCCCAACCCGAAGCTCCGGGGCGACTGCATCACCCGCCGCGGCGCGGCCCGTCGCCGTGACAACCGGGGGTGGCCTAGGGGGCTGACCGTCCGGGCAGGCATTCAGGCCGTGGCCTGGATGCTGATGCTGGGGCTGCCGTGGGTGGCTTGCCCGCTGGCTCACGGCGACGATCAACCGCCCGTGGACGATCAGCCCCTGTTCCGCTGGACAATGCGCATGTTCGAGGAACTCAAGGCCATCGAGGATGCCGAGCGACGCTCTCGCACGGCTTCGTTGGTGGCCGCGGGCCTGTTGGATCGAGGGCAGGTCGAACTGGCCCGTCAAGTCGGCCAGAACTGGGCGCAGGGCGACGACCAACATACCGTGCTCGTGCTGACGACGGCCGTCGAGGCCAGTCAGCTTGCCGTGGCCGGTGAGGACGCGAAGTTGCACGAACTGGTCAACGCCCAGTCAGCCAACCGCCGGCAGTTTGTGTGGCGGTGGGTCCTCCATGAGGCGGCTCAACGCGGCGACATCGATCAGGCAGTCGGCCTGCTAACACAGCTCGACGACGACTGGAGTCGCGACAGCGCGGCCAGCAGTATTGCCGAAGCGTACGCCCGAGCCGGGCAGGCCGAGGCGGCCCGCGAATGGGCCGGCAAGATCGTGGACGCGGAGCGTCGCACGGAGACCCTCGAATCCTTGCCCAAGCTCACCGAACCTCAACCGGACCCGATTGCCGACATCCGTTCACCCGTGTTGCAGGCCGGTCTGGGCGCGTTGTTTGCCTTTGGTGGAACGGATCGGCTCGAGCCCGCTGTTCGGGCGTTGGCCGCGGCCCAGCAAGGCGATCGCATGGCCTGGATGCAGCACCGGCAGCAAGCGCTGGCCGCGATCGAAGCGGCGACGCCTATCGAACAGACCACCGGCTACACGATCCTGGCCACTGCACTGGTCGAGGCCGGCGAGCGCGAGGCCGCCCGCGAGATGATCGCGAAAGCCCATGCGGCCGCGGGCGACGAATGGTTGGGCGTGGGATCGATGTTCGGCGACCCGGTGCTGATCTACCTGCTGTGCCGTCTCGACCGCCACGACGACATCGACGCCCTGCTGGCCAACGCCGCCCGCGCAGGAGAGGATGACCTCGATCGGCAGGCCTATCACTCGCAACTCACGGCGTACGGCTCGGTCTTGGCCGAACTGGATCAACTGCCCATCGCCGAAAAACGGATCGGCCGCTTGGCCTCGCCCGAGGAGCGGTGCCAGTTTGCCCTGGGCGTAGTCGTCGGAATCCCCAAGCCCTAGGCGGGTGTCCGGACGCGGCAACGACCCTGAAAACACGACTCCTTGGACTCGACTTTTCGCTCGATGGTCCCAAGCAGGTTGACTTTTCGCCCATCGTCACCGACTGCCGATTCGTTCGCCACACTTCGAACGATCCCTGTGCCACACGTTCTGTTTCCCTGTATCTTCAGGGAGCAAACGCTCCTGGCAACGTCTATCAACCCAGCGGGTCAATCGTCGCCCGACTCGCCGAAGAACTTTTCGAGGCTGCGGTTGGCGGCGTCGAGGACTTCGCCCCAGGAGTGCCATTCCTGTTCGAGCCGCTGATAGAGGTCCGCCCCGCCGGCCTCGGGCAGGGCCGCTCGCGGTAGCGAGGCGTACAGGTTGAGGGTGCGGGTGGCACAGGCGGCGATGGTGAACTGACGGGCGGTCTCGCGGGCTTCGTGGGCCAGCGCGCGACGGCGCGGGGGGCTGGCCCCGAGGATTTCGTCTAAGGCGGCGGCAAACAGGTCGGGATCCTCGCGCTCCAAGCGCCGCCCGTTCTCCTGATCGCGGAGCACGTCGTCCACACCGTGGGCTGCCAGGGCCACCACGGGCACGCCGCAGGCCATGGCCTCGGTCAGCACCATGCCTTGCGTCTCGGTCTTGGAGGCAAAGGCAAAAACGTTCATCGCGTGGTAGGCGTCCACCACCTGTTGCCCGTCAAGTACGCCGGTTTGATGAACGCGGTCGCTCAGTCCTCGCTGGGCGAACCACTCGGCCAAGGGCTCCAGCATGCGCCCGCTGCCGACCATCACAAAATGGGCCGTGGGTCGGGTGTGCAGAAGGCGCGCGACGGCTTCGGCCAAGAAGTCGAGATTCTTCTCGGGCTCGATGCGGCCCAACGTCCCCACCACCGCCGCATCGTGGGGAATCCCGTACCGTTGGCGAAAGCCGCCGCCGTCGCCTTGGGCAAACCGCTGGGGATCCAGGCCGGTGGGAATCACCTCGATCCGCCGGGTCACGCCGCGGCCAGCGAGTAATCGGGCCAGCCCATCGCTGGGAGCGATCACCGCGTCGCAGGCATTGCAGTATTGAATGATGGTCCGCACGAAAAAATCGACCAGCACCTCGGGCATCTGGCCTTCGGCCTCGATGTTCTCTTTGTAATTCGTGTGATGAGTGTAAACCAGCGGCACGCCCCGCGCCTGGGCCTGCCGCCGCGCGACGCTCCCCAGCAAAAACGGATGATGACTGTGAACCACATCAGGGACAAAGTCGCGAGGAATCGCCGACGTCAAAAATCCCGGCAAGGGCAACGGAAACGAATACCGATGCCGAAACACCTTGGGCAACGACGGATAGCGGATCACATCCGGTTCGGGCACCGCGTCGTCATGTTCGGGGGCCACAATCAGCACCCGATGCCCCCGCCGCCGAAACTCGGTTGTGAACTGCTCCAGGCTCCGCGTGATCCCGCCCACCAGGGGCCGGTAGATATTGGTCAGCATGAGGATGTTCATGGTCCGCCTGACAAGTCGTTCGCGGGGGTTCGTGTCGCTCCGACGGGATTGCCGAACCTGGATCGAATTCTACGGCGGCCATGCCCACGGGTCGAGCAAACCTCACCGCGGTCGGTGTGCCAGCCCAGTGAACAAATGACTCTTGAACGCCCCCATGGAGCGATCTACACTGATCTTGAGCGAATTCACGTTTCCGCGACGCTTCTTCGCTGGCGCTTTGCAGGCTCGAAAGCGGCCCGAGTGTCGGCCACGATCCACCGAGCCGGAGGCCATACCATGGCACGTAGCCGACGCGAAGAATTTTTGCTGGACGTCCGTCGCGCGGTCCAATTCAGCCAACGTACCGCGGTCGAGATGGCTGGCGGTCCTCCGCGGGGGGCCGGCGACGTTCCAGGGGACGCCATCGCGCGGATGGTGGAACGTAGCGTTCTCTGGCTGACCCCACGTGTCGTGGAAAACTACGCCGCGGATGATTTTGTTTCGTGGAGCCCCGAGCAGCAAGCGAGGCTCCGCTAGGCGGTGGACGAATTTCGAGAGATCGCTTCGCAGGTTCCTGCCGATCAGCCGGTGACCTACGAACAGTATCAACTGGCGGCGCCGCGGTTTCGGCGGCTTGTTGATGTGCTGGGGTCGCTGGTCCGCGATGAATGGGTTGCGGAGATCGATCGCGTGCTTGCCGAGGTCGCCAGTTGGGCCGATGACCTGAGTTGGCGAAGTCGCCACGAGACCAAGTCGCTCTCGGAAACCCTGATCGGTGAGTACGACGCCTCGCAGTTGCTAATTTTTGACGATCAGAACTTGTACGTGCTCGCGCCGATGGCGCGGTTTGTTGCAGGGGCCCAGGGTGCGCTGGACCTGTCGATTCAGCCTTCCTTCTTTTTGACCACCCTCTATCGCGACGACCAGGGCCAATGGAGGGTCAACCTCGAACCTCGTGACGGTGCCTCACCCACGGGGCCCGCCGCATGGAACCGTGACGCCTTTCTGAAGTGTATTGATCAGTTGAAAGTCTCGGCATGATCAAGCGGCAATGGCGGATTGAACGAATTGTGGCCGTCCAGCGTGAGTATTGCGTGGCATTGGCCGCGGTCGGACTGCTTGAAAGCGAACTGCGCCAGAATCCGAGTTTTGGTGAAGGCGCTGGGTGGTCGATGGCTGACGCCCGGGCACTGGGCGACAACCTTGAAGCGACCTACCTGATCCGACTTTATGCCGAGTTTGAGGTCGGGCTGCGCGACTATTGGCGAAATTATCTCAAACGCGAGTCCCTGCCGTGGGTCAACGCCAGGCATTCCGTCCGAGGTCGCCGGTGCCCAAACCCTCTCTGGCACCGGCGACCAGGCACCCCACTTGCCGAAGCTTGACCACTCAGAACCAGCCCATGGCTTGCAGGCTGTAGCGAACGATCAGGCCGGCGGCCACGACGCTGACCATGCTCATGAGCTTGATGAGAATATTGAGGCTGGGGCCGCTGGTGTCCTTGAAGGGATCGCCCACGGTGTCGCCCACCACGGCGGCCTTGTGCGCCTCGGTGCCTTTGCCGCCGTGCTTGCCGCTCTCGATGTACTTCTTGGCGTTGTCCCAAGCGCCGCCGCTGTTGGCCATGAACACGGCCAGACAGAAGCCGCTGGTCAAAGCGCCAATCAGCAAGCCAATCGCCCCGGCCACGCCCAACAGCAGGCCCACGACCACCGGGAACAACAGCCCCAGTGCCGTGGGAATAATCATCTCGCGCTGGGCGGACTTCGTGCTGATCTGCACCGGGCTGGCGTAGTCGGGCTTCTCGGACCCGTCCTTGATGCCCGGGCGTTCCCGAAGCTGCCGGCGGACCTCCTGGACCATCTCATCGGCCGCCTTGCCCACGGCCTTCATCGTGAGGGCGCAGAACACAAAGGTCGCCATGGCCCCAAACAAAATGCCGACCAGCACCTTGGGGTTCATCACATTGGCGTCGTAATACTGCATAAAGTCGTTGAGCGTCGCCTCGCGGAGCATCACGGCCTCGATGCCGCCGGGCTGATCGGCCTGTTGCAGCAGGGCATGCCCGCGGTGTCGCGGGTCGGGGCTCTCGCCGGTCACAATCCGCCACTCTTCGGTGGTCAACGGGGCATCGCTGGGGGTGACCGTCAGGGCCGACCATTGCCCCAGGTCGGCGGTCCGCTCGGTCATCAGCAGCCAGTAGCGGCGATCGCCCTCGGGGCCGGTTCCCAGAATCTCGACAGCCAGGCTCGGCCCGGCCTTGTACAGGCCCACGGCCGCACCCCGGGGGACCGCGGCATCGCCCCATTGCTCGAACCCAGCGCGAATCGCCTCGATGTAGGCCGCCAGCAAGGCCAGCACGGTTAGCGCCGCCGAGCCAATGGCAAAGCCCTTGCCCGTGGCCGCGGTCGTATTGCCCAAACTGTCCAGGGCGTCGGTCCGCTCGCGAACGTGCGGGTCGAGTTCGCTCATTTCGGCGTTGCCACCGGCGTTGTCGGCAATGGGCCCATAAGCATCGGTCGCCAGGGTGATGCCCAGGGTGCTCAGCATGCCCACGGCCGCCAGCCCCACGCCAAACAAGCCCAGCGGAAAGTACAGCGGATCGGTCATTTGCCAACCGGTGGCAAAGCCAAAGGCCGCCAGCGTGCCAAAGCCCACCACCAGCACCGGCACCCACACGCTGTACATGCCGTCGGCCACGCCCGAGATGATCAACGGCCCCACGCCGCTGGTGGCGCGTTCGGCCAGGCGTTGGGTCGGGGCATACTCGTCGCTGGTGGAGTACTCGGTCCATTTGCCGATGATCACGCCGGCCACCAGACCAATGACAATGCTGAAGGCCAGGCCCATGAAGGGTGTCAGCAGGGTGAACACCAGCAACACGGCCGCGGCGGCCACCAGCAGGCTGGCCACCGAGATGCCCCAGCCAATCGCCCTGAGCAGGTTCCGCTGATTGGCCTCCTCGTCGGTTTTCACCATGTACATGCCGGCGATGGACAGCAGCACGCCGGCCGAGCCAATTGCCAAGGGCAGCAGCATGGCCGAGATCTGGAAGTCCCACATCCGGGCCTCTTCAACACCGCTGGCCGCCAGCAGTGCGGGGCTGCTCATGGCCGCTACGCCCAGGGCGGCGCTCGCCAACATCGAGCCGTAAAAGCTTTCGTAAAGGTCGGCCCCCATGCCGGCCACGTCGCCCACGTTATCGCCCACGTTGTCGGCAATGGTCGCCGGATTGCGGGGCGAGTCCTCGGCGAAATCCTCCTCGACCTTGCCCACCAGGTCCGCCCCGACGTCGGCGGCTTTCGTGAAGATGCCACCGCCCACGCGGGCGAACAACGCCTGACCGCTGGCACCCATGCCAAAGCCCAGCATCACCACCGTCAGCGTGCGTGGATCCATCCACAGCAGGCCGCCCAGCACCAGGTACCACATGCACAGGTCCAACAAACCCAGGCCCACAACCACCAGGCCCATCACGGCCCCACTGCGGAAGGCCACCCGCAGCCCCTCGTTGAGGCTGCGTTCACAAGCGGCCGCCGTGCGGCTGCTGGCTTGCGTGGCGGTTTTCATCCCCAGCCAGCCGGCCAATCCCGACAGGAAGCCACTGACCAAGAAGGCAAACGGCACGAACCCGCTGAGCACATTCATCGCAAACGCGGCCAGCAACAGCAGCACAAACACCACGGCGAATACAATGCCCACAACCCAGAACTGCTGCCGCAAATAGGCCGAGGCCCCGTGCCGCACGCTCTCGGCAATCTCCCGCATCAGCTCGTTGCCTTCGTCGGCTTCGAGCATCTCGCGGTAGAACCGCCAGGCCTGATACAGAGCAGCGACCGCCGCCGCTACGCAGAACAGCCAGATCACCGATGCGAACACCATGGCCGTGCTCTCGGCCGCCGTGGCGACCGGTCCTAGGAATGAAGAGGATTGTCCGGGCTTTGCTGGTCGTGGACGAAACAGCGGAGTCTAGCCCACCCCCCGGGCCCCCTACAACCGGCACGTCACCCAAGTTTTTTGCCGCGACAATTGACCGCCCCGCCCGCACGCTCCCACGCCAGCACGGCTGCCACCGTGGACGATTGGCCCTATGATGCACCTGCGGTTCCCCCTCGGCACGGACCAGAGGACTCGGTCAGGATGTCGCCTCCGCCCCGCCTGCAAGTGGCCCATTGGGTCCCCGTCACCGAAGCCGAGGGCCCCGGCCGCCGCTTCGCGCTGTGGCTGCAAGGTTGCCCGTTGCGATGCCCTGGGTGCTGCAACCCCGAGATGCTGCCCACCACTGGCGGCGAGCCAATCGCCGTCCCGCGGCTGACCGCACTGGTGCTGGCCGCGGCCGAACAGCACCAGATCGAGGGTATCACGTTGTTGGGTGGCGAGCCCACCGCCCAGGCGTCCGCCGCCGCAACCTTGGCCCGCAACGTCCAGCGATCTGGCCTGTCGGTGATGCTGTTCACCGGGTTCACCTTGGAGGAACTCCGCGCCCGGCGGGACCCGGCCATCGAGGACCTGCTGGCCCACACCGATCTGGTGATCGACGGCCCCTACCTCCGCGACCAACCCGAGCCCCAACGGCGATGGATCGGCTCGGCGAATCAACGCATCCACTGCCTGACTGAGCGCTATCGGGCCGACGAGGCCTGCTGGTCGCGGCCCAACACCCTGGAACTGCGACTTGTCGACGGCCAACTCTGGGTGAATGGCTTTCCCGCCGCCCAAGCCGCAGGCTTGTGGCGACGCCCGCCCAAGCCCCGAGCCGGCGCGGAGCCCTCGCGATGAAAGCCCCCTCGCAACGCGAAGCCAACCTGCTGCTGATGGCCGCCGGCCTGCTGGGACGGGTGCCCCGCGCCCGACTGCTACCCCTGCTGGAGGCCGAAGCTGCCCCACCGCGCCGCTGGAGCCAAACCACCCAGCGGGCGTTGCACCGACGCTTGGCCGTGGATGTCACCCGGCAACTCGTGGAACACGGGGGATGGGTCCGCGAGCGGCATCTGATCGACGGCGTGGTGGTCGAAGGCCGACTGTGGGAGCGTCACTCGACCGAGGCACTGGCACTGAGTTTCAGCGAGGCCACGCTCAGCCTGTTGACCTGGATGCTGACCACCCAGATGACGGATGATGCGCCGCTGGCCCGGTTAGACGGCTCTCCGCCCACGCCGGGCGATCAGCTTGTGGGGGCCCTGGTCCGCGTACGGTTGTCGGGCCTGGCGTGGGGCTCCGCGGTGGCCCAGCACGACCTGATTCGCGACAACCCCTTGGCCTGGCTGCTGTGTCCCGAAGACCGCCACGTGCCAACTGGCAACGCCACCGCGGCGTGGGCCCCGTGGCTGCAACCGCCGCGGAGTTGGATGTTGGAGGCCCTGCAACCGTTGCTCGCCCTGCGATGGATGCAGGTCGAACGCAGCAAGCGCCGCTTCACGATCCCCGAGCCCCTGCTGGCGCTGGGTCAGGTCCAAGATCTCGTGCTGACGGGCTTTTTGCAGGCCGCCGAACAGGCCGGTCGCCGCGACCTGGCCCGCTTTCTGCTGATGGCCGCCCCCGAGGCCCTGGCCCTGGCCGAGCAATCGGGGCCGCTCCACCGCGGGCTGGACCTCTCCAGCTTGCCCCTGGTCGAGCAGGCCCGCTGCTACCGCGCTGCGGCCAACATGCTGTATCATGTCGCGGGGCTCGCACGGTGGAACACCTGGGCCGAGCGGGTGGGCTATTTCGACGACGACTACGCCGCCAGTCAACTGCTCAAAGCCGACTGGCAACGCTGGGCGGTTGCCGAGTTGGTTGCTCGCTCGCAGGCGATTCTCCGCCAGATCGATTGGCTCGGCCAGCAGCCCTCGCCCTCGCCTTCAGGAGACACGCCATGAGTCGCGCCTACCGCATTCCTTTGCGGCAAGCCATCCACCAGGAGATTGCCGGCGAAGACAGCGTCTCCAGCCAGTTGGAATTGCTCGAGATCCTGCCGGCCGAGGCCATGGCCGAACTGCTGGCCGAGGAGCTTCGCCGCCGGGGCTTCGAACCCAGTGCGGATGGCCGCCTGACGCGGACCGATGGCGACGTCACCATCGAGGTCGATCCCCGTAGCGGCACCGTCACCATCGCGGGTCGCGTGGCCGAAGAGGTCGACATCGAACGCAACAAGGTGGCCAGCGGCTACGACGATGTGGGGCCCTCGCGGCAGGAAGTCACCGAGACCACCGAGAAGGCACTGCAAAAGGAAGTCGACGACGAAGTCGCGCGGCGGACCGAGACGCTCCGCAAACAAGCCAGCGCCGCGGTGAGCCGAGCCTTGGGGACGATCGGTCGCGAACTGGACTCCGCGGTGAATCGCGTCACCGCCGAGGCCCTCAAGCGCAAAGCGGCTGAACTCGGCAGCATCAAGCGGATCTCCGAAAATGAACAGACTGGCGATCTGGAGATCGTCGTCGAGTTGTGAACCCAACCCTTGGTGCAAGAGACACACACCCCATGAGCTTGCTGGTCCCCGAGCAGGATTTGCCTCTGGCCCTGACGCCCGCCGATGCGGTCGAGGCGGCCTACGGTCCCCAGCTTGCCGATGTGGCGGCCGACCTGCTGCGGGGTCTGCCGGTGCTGCTGGAATGCGACAAGGACCAGGCTCCCTGGTTGTATCAAAACCTTCGCGGCCGACTCAAAACGCGGGGCCGGGTGTGCCTGTATCTCGATGGTCGTCCTCGTAGCGACTCCGATCAGAACGCCGGCGGGCTGGGACTGATGAGCCTGATGATTCATCAGCTCCGCGAGGCCGTCCGCGGCGTAGTCGATCAGCGCGTGGTCGTGCTGCCCCACCTGGATCTGCTGACCACCAGCGGTGGCAATCTCACCAGCGAAGCCAAAGAAGTCATCCCACTGCTGTATGAAAACCCCGAGCTGGTCTGGCTGGGTTTCAAAGACCCCAGCTTCGCCGTACCGCGGGTCATTGAAAATCTGTTCCCCCGCCGCGCCAGCCTGGTGGGCCTGCCACGCGACCGTCTACGACATCTGGTCACCCAGGCCGAAGCCCGCAAGTTCGGCCGGGCGTTTCATCCGTTCACGCTGTACAAACACGTCTCGGGGATGAATGCCGTACGGCTGCGGCGATTGCTCAGCACCTTGGACGGCGAAGACTATCCCGCGGACCCCGCGCGAGCCTACCGGCAAATCCGGCAAGCCACGCTGAGTGGCACGTTGGAAGTGCCCGAGGTGGACCTGGAGGCCGACCTGGGCGGCTATCCCGCCATCAAGCAACGGCTCCGCAACGAGATTCTCGATTGTCTGGCCCGTAAGGATCAACTTGCCGACGAGCGGGCGATTCAGCACCTGGAAGAACTGCTGCCCAAGGGCATGATCTTTTGGGGTCCACCGGGCACCGGCAAAACGCTGTTCGCCAAGGCCCTGGCCACCAGCATCGGGGCGGCCGTGATCGTGGTCTCGGGACCGGAATTAAAAAGCAAATGGGTCGGCGAGAGTGAAGAGCGTTTGCGGCAGATTTTTCACCAGGCCCGACAGAGCGCCCCCAGCCTGATTGTGTTTGACGAACTCGACAGTTTTGCCGCCGCCCGGGGCAGTTATGGCACCAGTGGCGTCGAGCACTCGATGGTCAATCAACTGCTGACCGAGATGGACGGCTTCCACCGCGAAGAGTTGGTGTTCGTCATCGGCACGACCAACTTCGTCGAGTCGCTGGACCCGGCGCTGCTGCGACCCGGACGATTCGAGTTCCATTTGCAGATTCCCTATCCCGAGCCGCTGGATCGCCAGGCGATTCTCGGGATTGGGAATCGAAAGGTGGATTTG
>JBJHDE010000038.1:13913-17429 GCA_050486385.1 Planctomycetales bacterium
GCTGACCGGCGGCATGGTCGATGGCGCGGCGGCCGGCACACGCTACAGTGGCGTCCACCTGAACGCGCTGTGTCGGGCCATCGCGCGGATTCGCCTCCGCGAGGGAGGCTCGGGCCCCACGTCCATCGCCGATGTCGAACGGGGGCTGACCGAGTACGTCGATCGCCCGCAGATCACCGAGGCCGAGCAATGGGTCGTGGCCACCCACGAGGCCGGTCACGCCGTGGTAAGTTTGTTCTTAGAGCACTCAACACCCATTGAACGCATCAGCATCCAGGGCGACGCGGCCGGGGCCTTGGGTTTTGTACGGTACCAGGACCCGCACAACCGTTACGTGGTTACCCAAGGCAAGTTGTTGGACGATCTCGCCACGCTGATGGGCGGACGCGAAGCCGAGTTGTTATTCCTCAACGATGTGAGTATCGGAGCCGCCGGCGATTTTGAACACGCCACGGCCATTGCCCGCGCGTTGGTCGAGGAGTTCGGCCTGGGCGGAGCCGAAGTCGGTCCCCGGCGGTATCGGCTCAATGATCAGCACCGCAGTCGGCAACGCGACCTGGCGCCCGAACAGCTTGCCGCCTTGGATCGCAGCATTCACGCGATTCTGACCGAAGCCAGCCAGCGAGCCCGGCGCCTCTTGGAAGACAACGCCGCGCTGGTCGAGACCCTGCGGGACCTGCTGATCGAACATCAGGTGATTGACGCCAAGACCCTGGCCCGCACCGTTCAACAAGCCGGCGACGATCCCGACGCCCAACAGGCCGCCGCCAAGCAAGCCGTCACGCCAGGATGAACCGTTGAGTGAGTTCCTGATGTCAACAAACGATTGTGAAACCCAACGGCTGCCTTGCGCCATGTCCACCAGTGATTCACAACGACCGGCATTCTCTGAGATTTCGACACGGTTCACGACTGTTCGCAGAGAATCCAACCGCCCGAGGGCGCAGACCGCATCTCCCTGAATCTTTTGCACCATGGCCGAAATGATCATTCGCCTGGCCGTCGATCCGGCGACCGGCAAGAAAAACATCCTGGTCAAACTGGAGAGCGACCCCGACGCCCTGCCGGTCGAGCACGAGCAACTCCACCGCAGCCTGGTGGAGAAGCTGTTGGGCCGTGGCATCCTGGAGGCCGATGAGGTCGGCGAGGTCATCGTCGAGCGAATCAGCCAGGCCGACGAACCGGCCCCGCTGGCCCAGGACGAAACGCCCGAAGGGGAACAGCATCGCGAAGGGGCGTGAACCCGCCGTCGGCTTGGGACGCGCCGCGGACGTTACCGGGCGTGGGCGCCGGCGACCGGCGACATGGGCCCGACGCCGTCGGTCTGCAAACACCGCTTGAGCGTCATCAGCGCCATCCCGGTGCCGGCGGGTTGATGGTAATCGTACAGCGGAAAATCCCACCACGAGCCATCGCCGTCTTGCCGATCGAGCATCAACCGGGCCAGGTGCTCGGCTCGCAGGGGCTGCTGGTCAGCCGGCAACAACTCCAGGGCACAGGCACCGTAATAGTGGCCGTAGTAGTAAAAGTAACCGGCCACCGCAAACCAGGCCTCGTGGGGAATCGGCCGCTTGCGACCAATATCCAACCAACCGTTGCGGGCCACGAGCCGATCAAACCAGTGCGCCAGCACCTCGTCGGTCATGGCCGTATCGCCCCATTCCCGCAGGGCGAGATTGCACGCCTGCGAGCGCGCCAGGCTGCCCCCGGCACGATTGATGGAATACATCGGCCGCATCTGCATGCCGAAGCTCAGGCTGTACAGATACGTCAGATCGGGCTTCTGGCTGAGTTGAATGACCTTGGCCCCGCGCAGAACCAACCGCTCAGGAATTTTTGCGCCCAACGCCTGCGCCTTGCGAAAGGCAATCAGGACCGTGGCCGTCGTGAAGCTGGTCGGGTCGCCGCCCGGGCGTTGGGTGTGATGTTCAAAATCGTAGTAGCCCCAGCCACCGATACTGAACTCGTAACGCCCCAGCCGCTCGACTTCGTCCTGAATGAGTTTCAGAATCTGCCGCCGACGCGGGCGGTCATAGGGATGGCGATCGTACATCCGCACCAGGGCCTCGATGCCGTAGGCGTGCCCCCAGACGTTATACAGCGCGGTGGCGTTCGCCCGACGAAGCTGCGGCAGGTGCAGAATCAGCCAATTTTCGCCACGATCGATGGCCGCCTGCACCGCCGGGTCGGCGGGATTGCCGACCTCGATGAGTGACGCCAGGGCCAACGCCGTGGTACCACAGCGGAAGGCGTGATGGGAACCCGGAACCGGAGCATAAATGTTGAGCCCCTTGGTCCGCGTGGCCGAACCCCAACTGCCGTTGGCGTTCTGCTTGTCAATCAAGAAAGCCACGCCACGGTCGATGCTGGCCCGGATGTCGGCGTCGGTGACTGCTTCGCTCAAGGGCTCGAGCGTGTAGCCGCCGTCGAGACGCACATTTTGCGAAGGCGGCACGACAATGTCGCTGGCGTCGAGCGCCGAGGTCGCCACCAGCGCCACACCCAACGCCCCGAGAATTCTCAACATGCTAGTCATAGTGGTCACATCAGAAGGTGAGTGCTTGCCGAGCCCTGGACATCGCGGAAGCCGACTTCGTCAGGTCCGGGTGGAGCAGCCACCCGGACCCAATGACCGAGCCGTTCACGAATCGTCGCCACGATCAGTAACGCCAGACGGATCGTTCACTCCGAGACCGGCTCGGCGGCCTTGGGAGTGGGAAGGGTCACCATGTCGCCGACTTCCAAGCCCTCGACAATCTCGACCTGATCGTCGGTCTTCAGGCCCAGCTTGACCTCGCGGACCACCAGCTCGCCCTCGGGCGTGACGACGGTCACCTCGGCGGTCTCGCCTTCGGTCACAATCGCGGCGGCGGGCAGGATCATGACGCCTTCGCGCTTTTCAAGGGACAGCGTCAACTTGCCCTTGCGACCCGGCAGCACCAGGGGGTTGTCGATCGGCTCGACTTCAAACCGCGTCACAAACTCGCCACCCGAGGTCGGCACCGGCCGGGCCTCGGCCAAGGTGGCGGTGAAATTGCCTTCGATACCTGGAATCGTAAACTCGGCGGTCTGGCCAGCTTCCAGCTTGGACAACTGCTCGGCATCGACCTTGCCAAACAATTCGTACTTTCCAGCATCTACAAACGTAAACACAATCTCTCGGGGTTGCAGACGACCGCCGCGCTGCAAGCGAGCGCCGAGCGAGTCCCGCTGGGGCCAAGCGCCATCCACATGCTGGCCGTAGTACACCCGCATCGGCCGCTTGGCGACAATCACCGAGTTGGTCAAATCCTGCTTGAGTTCGGCGATCTTCTCTTCGGCGTCGGCCACGGCCTTGGCGGCCTTCTCCAACGACAGCTTGCGCTGGGCCTGGGCGATTACCTGGGTTCCCTTGAGCTTATTGAACGCAATCTCGGTGGTGTTCACCTTGTCTTGCAGGGCCTCCAACTGCCGGGGCAGGTCGACCATGGTCTTCTGAGTGCTTTGATTCTCGGCCCGTCGCAGGCTGAACCGCAC
>JBJHDE010000039.1:0-17361 GCA_050486385.1 Planctomycetales bacterium
CGCTTGAACATCAGGGCAACGCCCGGCGGGTGGAAGACGCCGACCCGATTGCTCGCGAGGGCTGCCGGCAGATTCACGCCTGGTACACCGGGCTGTTTGGCCGGATGGTCGAGAAAATGAAACAGCTTGATGAAGGCGGCACCAGCCTGCTGAGCAACAGCCTGATTTTGTACACCAGCTACATGGCCGACGGCGGCCACGGCTGCAAGGATTATCCGGTGCTGTTGGCCGGTCAGGCCCGGGGGACCTTGGCCACCGGGCGGCATGTGGCCTATCGGCAAGATACGCCGATGTCCAACCTGTTTGTTGAGATCCTGGATCGTTGCGGCGCCGGGGTCACCAGTTTTGGCGAGAGCCACACCAGTTTGCACGCCGCCTACGACGGACGCTTGCCGGACTTGACGTGAGGGCGTCTCAGTCAAACCGGGGCCGCGAGCGGCGCCTTTAACCAACGAGCGTTTTATGAGCCAGGACGAGGGAACGGATGAGCCCGAGCACTTCATTCAGCGCGACAAAGACATCGAGTTCGACGACGACGGGCTGACCGTTCACCTGGCACCGGATTTTTCGGTGGTGTTTCGTTGGGACGAGATCCAGCGGATTTCGCTCTCGAAGCTCAATGCCGTGGCCTTTGTGGTGACGCACCTCACCATCGAAAGCGACCACGAGCGGGTCGCCGTGGGCAGCAAGACCTCCGGCTACCAGGAACTGGTCGATGTGCTGGACCAGCGACTGGGCATGACCCACCCCGAGTGGCCGAAGATCTTGAGGCGGCATCCCGTGGGACCGTTCAGCGTGCCCGTTTACGAACGCGCGCCCCTGAGCCCCCACCCCGAAGAACACAACTGAATCAAACACGCCGCTTGTGGCACGATGTTCGTCTTTAGACTTGTTGTTGCAAACAAACTTAACGATTCCTGCAAAAGTATGGGAACAGCGTTTGTGGCACTGGTGGCTTGTCCACCAGTGTTTGACAACGCCAGCTAGGGTTTCACGACTCCCCGCGAGACTGCTTCAACATGTGCAAGATGTGCGGCACTGTCCGACTGCGCCACACACTGGTGGACAAGCCACCAGTGCCACGAATTGTTTTTGAAGACGTTCGCACGGATCAGTAACGAAAAACTCGTAACACGGCATCGCTGACCCCCGACACCACACAATTGTGAACACTCCGCCCCGCTTTATCGCACTGGGACATCATGGCCTGCGTCGGCCCTCGGCCGAGGGCCGCACCTGGGGCGACGCTGCGCTGGGAGATCGCAATCATCAGTTGCGGGCCGGGTGCTTTGCCCACGATCGCTACATCGCCGTGGGGCGTTGGGGTGGCAAGGGCATTGCCACAACCAGCAGCGATGGCCACACCTGGGACGAGGTCACCGTCTTTGAAGATAAGCAAAGCACCAAGCTCAATGCCGTGGCCCATGGCAACGGGCTGGTGCTGGCCGTGGGCGGCGATGGCATCAACGTCGGCAGCGCCAACCTGGTGGTCGTGCGGAGCCACGACGGTCGCCAGTTCGACACCCGCGAGCCCGAACGCGGACAATGCCTCAACAGCGTTTGCTTCGGCAACGATCGCTTCGTGATGGCGGGCGATCGCGGTCTGGTGTTGGTGACCCGCGACGGCGAAGAACTCAACGAGGCGCCCGATCGCCGGGCCCTGGATACCTTCATTGCCGTGGCGGCGGGCTCGGGCCGCTTTGTGGGCGTGGGTCTGCATGGCCTGCGGATGACCAGCGAGGATGGCCTGGCCTGGAGCGCTCCGCAGACCGGTCGCGAAGGCGAGCATCTCAACAGTGTGCTGTGGGTCGACGACCGCTTTGTGGCCGTGGGCCTGGGCGCGACCTACTTCTCGCCCGACGGCCTGCGGTGGGAACGCCACGAGAACACGAACGCTCCGTTTGGCGTGGTGTACTCGCAGGGCACCTTCGTCGGTTGCAACTGGCGGGGCCGTTTGCTGGCCTCGACCGATGCGATCACCTGGCAGGAAGTCGAGGTCAGCGAGCATCACATCGAAGGCGTGCTCGCCCGCTAGCCCGATGGCTGTGGGCCATAACGCTGGCGGTCCCCCGATAGCCGCGGTCGGCCGATCACGATTCTGCACGCCGCAGGGATGAAACCTCCCGCCGGAAACGAGGGTACAAACAGCGGGGCGACCGGTACGAGCAGGGGCTTCGAGACTCGATCACAAGGACAAGGGCACGATGCTGAGTCTTCCGCGAACTCCGGGCGTCGTCCTGGGACTGGCCGTGTGGCTGGGGCTGGCCGGGTGGCTGACGATCGGCTCCGCCGACGAGCCCGCGGCCTCCAGCGGCGACAAGGCCGAGCAATTGGCCTTCTTTGAAGCCAAGATTCGCCCGGTGCTCATCCGGCACTGCTACGACTGCCATTCCGAAGCCGACGGCGTTGCCGAAGGGGGGCTCACGCTCGACACCCGGGCGGGTCTGCTGGCCGGGGGCCGTCGCGGACCGGCCATCGTACCCGGCGAGCCGGACAAGAGCTTGCTGGTAGCGGCCCTGAACCACGCCGAAGCCGACCTGGCGATGCCTCCCAAGAGCCCCAACCTGCCGGCCGCGGTGATTGCCGATGTGCGGCGGTGGATTGGCGATGGGGCGATCGATCCGCGCGATGCCGGGCAGCCGCCGTTGGTCCTGGATGCCGAAGCCGCCCGCCAGCACTGGGCCTATCAACCGCCGCGGAAGGCCGATCCGCCCGAGGTCACCGACGCCGCCTGGCCGCGGCAGCCGTTGGATCAATTCATCCTGGCGGCCCTGGAACAGGCCGATCTGGCCCCGCGGCCCGATGCCGAGCCAGCGACTTTGCTGCGGCGGGTACACTTCGATCTGGTCGGCTTGCCGCCGACGTTGGAGGATCGGGGCCGCTTTCTGCAAGCCGTCGAGCAGCGGGGCCTGGACGAGGCCCTGGCCGACGAGGTCGACCGCTTGCTGGAGACGCCGCAGTTTGGCGAGCGGTGGGGACGGCACTGGTTGGACGTGGCCCGCTTTGCCGAGTCCAGCGGCAAGGAGGCCAACGTGGGCTTTCCCGATGCCTGGCGGTATCGTGACTATGTGCTGGACGCCTTTCAGGCCGACATCCCCTTCGATCGCTTTCTGACCGAACAGCTTGCCGGCGACCTGCTGCCGGCCGAGGACCCCCACGAGCGCACCCGTTTGCTGGTGGCCACGGGCTTTCTGGCCCTGGGACCCAAGAACCTGGACGAGATGAGCGAGGTGCAATTCCGCGCCGATCTGATTGACGAACAGATCGAC
The DNA here is from genome assembly GCA_050486385.1 of Planctomycetales bacterium. Classification (GTDB taxonomy): domain Bacteria; phylum Planctomycetota; class Planctomycetia; order Pirellulales; family Pb10988; genus JBJHDE01. Next base: position 3,270 of record JBJHDE010000039.1, read on the forward strand.
ACGGTGAGCCAGGCATTCTCGGCCAGCACCATCGCCTGCGCACGCTGCCACGATCACAAGTTCGATCCGTTCAGCATGCAGGACTACTATGCCTTGGCCGGGGTGTTCGCCAGCACCCAGACCTACTTCGGCACCTATGTCAGTCCGACCAATCGCCTGGGCGGCAAGCCGCTCAAGCTGCCGCGCGCGGCGAAGCCCACCATCTTCCATCGGGGCATCCCGGCCGAACGGGTCGCCGCCCTCAAGGCCGAACGCCAGGAGTTGGCCGATCGCATGGCCGCCGGCGTGGCCGCCCTGTTCATGGCCCTGGCGTATGGCCGCGACCCCGAGGACGAGTTCACCCTCAGCGAGGCGCTCCGCATCTTCTGGCGGATGGGGGCCATCGATGGGCAACTCAACCGGGTCGATGATCGCGGGCGACCGCTGCCACTGGCCCTGGGCGTGTTGGACGCCGAGCAGGTGATCGATGCCCCGCTGCTGGAACGCGGCGAGATCGATCGGCCCGGTTCGCCCGTGCCCCGGCGCGTGCCCGAGGCTCTGCAGGGCGATGAGCCACCCACAATGCCTGCCGATGCCAGCGGCCGACTGGAACTGGCCGCCTGGCTGGCGGATCCCGCACACCCGCTGACGGCCCGCGTGTGGGTTAATCGCGTTTGGTCCAAGGTGTACGGCGCGGGGCTGGTCCGCACGGTCGACAATTTCGGCACCACGGGCGAAGCGCCCAGCCATCCCGAATTGCTGGACTTCCTGGCCGTGGAGTTGGTGGAAGACGGTTGGAGCACCAAGCGGCTGCTGCGGCGATTGCTGCTGTCGCGGACCTATCGGCAAAGCTCGCAATTCGACCGCGCGGCCTTTGAGGTCGATCCCGACAATCGCCTGCTGTGGCGGGCCAGCAAGCGGCGGTTGGACGCCGAGGCCATCCGCGACGCCATGTTGGCGGTGGCCGGGACCCTGCAAACCGAGCGACCGTCGGGCTCGCTGGTGGCCACGACTATTGGCGAACGGCCGATTTCGCTGATTGGGCTCAACCCCCGGGTGCCGAAAGACCTGGACGATGGGCCGCATCGCTCGGTGTATCTGCCGGTCATTCGCGATCGCCTGCCCGATGTGCTCGACCTGTTCGATTTCGCCGAGCCCAGCCTGGTGACCGGCCAGCGGGAAGCGACCAACGTGCCGCTGCAAGCGCTCTACCTGATGAACAGCCCCTTCGTCACCGCCCAGGCCCAGGCCCTGGCCCAGCGGTTGACCCAGGAGCAGCCCGACGACACGCCTGAGGCACTCATTGAGCGGGCGTTTCTGCTGTGTTTTGGGCGATTGCCCGACGACGACGAACGCCGTCTGGCGATCCTCTTCCTGACGCCCGAGGAGGCCGACGCCGCGGCGGGTCAGGACCTCCAGGCGTCGGCCGATGAGCGTTGGCAAGCGCTTTGCCAGGCGCTGTTGATGACCGCCGAGTTTCGTAATCTTGACTGATTTGTCCCGAGGCAGACCGATGACCAGTTCGCACCACCTGCCCGCCGCCACCGCCGGGCTTTCGCGACGGCACCTGCTTAAGAGCATGGCGTCGGGCTTTGGCTACGTGGCCTTTTCGGCCCTGGCCCAACAGGCCGCCGCCCGCGATTCGGCCGCCAGTGGGGACTCGGCCACCGCTGAGGGACCGCATTTGCCGCCGCGAGCCAAGCGGGTCATCTTTCTGTGTATGAACGGCGGTCCTTCGCATGTCGACTTGTTCGACTACAAGCCCAAGCTCAACGCGGGCGACGGCAAGGGCTCGCCGGTGGGCCGCGAGCGCGGGGGAGCCCGGCTGTTGGGTTCGCCGTTTGCGTTCGACCAACATGGCGACAGTGGGATGTGGATGTCGGAACTCATGCCGCACCTGGCCCGGCAGGCCGATCGGTTGTGCATGATCCATAGCATGCACACCGACTTGCCCAATCACTCCCAGGCATTCTTGCAGATGCACACCGGGAGCTTTCAGTTCGTGCGGCCGTCGGTCGGGGCCTGGACCCTGTATGGCCTGGGCAGCGAGAACGCCAACCTGCCCGGCTTTGTGACGATCAATCCCCCGTCGGATAACGGCGGGGCCCGGAATTACGGTAGCGCCTTCTTGCCGGCCATTCACCAAGGAACGCGGATCGGCACGAATCAGATTCCCGGCTTCTACGCGGCCCTGCTGGGCAAGGATCAAGAACCCGGTCCCCCGTTGCGAAACGTCGAGCACCCCGAGTTCTCGCGCGATCTGCAGCGCCGCCAGCTTGACCTGGTCGGTGGACTGAACCGCCAAAAGCTGGCACGCGACGAGTATCACCCCGAGATCGAAGGCGCCATCGAGTCGCTGGAACTTGCCTTCCGCATGCAGGGCGACCTGCCCGAGCTTCTGGACCTGGCCAACGAGCCCGACAGCGTGCTCAAGCAATACGGCGTGGGCCCGGGCCTGCCGACCGATCGCTTTGGCCGCCAGTGCATTCTGGCCCGCCGTCTGGCCGAGGCCGGCGTGCGATTCATCGAGATCACCGCCCCCGAGGGCTGGGATCACCACTTCCTCATCAAGGACACGCTGCCCACCAGTTGCCTGGCCACCGATCAGCCCGCCGCTGCGCTGTTGGCGGATCTCGACGCCCGAGGCATGCTCGACGAAACGCTGGTGGTCTGGGCCGGCGAATTCGGCCGCACGCCCTATGGGCAAAGCGGCACCGGACGCGATCACAACAACAAAGGCTACACCCTGTGGATGGCCGGCGGCGGTGTGGCGGGTGGCTTGACCTACGGCGCGACCGACGAGTATGGTTACCAGGCCGTCGAGAACCCCATGCATATTCACGACTGGCATGCCACCATGCTGCACCTGCTGGGGTTGGATCACAAGCAACTCACCTTCCGTTACGGCGGACGCGAGTTCCGACTGACCGACGTCTACGGCCATGTGCATTCCGACATCCTGGCCTGAACCTCCGCCCCACGGCCGCGGTTGGCCCAGACGCCCCGTTGTTGACGGATGAAACCCGCCATGCCCAACCTTGTGGTGTTGGTGATCGATCGGTTGCAGGCGGCGTATCTCGGGGCGTATGGCAACTCCTGGGTCCCCACACCGCGGCTGGATGCCCTGGCCGTGCGGAGTTTGGTGTTCGATCAGGCCTTCCTGCTGACGCCGCGATTGGCCGAGCAGTATCCAGCCGTCTGGTGGCAAGGTCGGCATCCGTTGTTCAATGCGACGGACCGCCCCTCGGTCATTCAACGCCTTGGCCAGCAGGGCGTGGTCACGGCTTTGGTCACCGACGAGCCCCTCGCCGAGCGGGCCGGCCAGGAGCACTTCGATCAAGTGGTCACTCTGCCGCCGGCCAGCGGTCAGACAGTGGCCGCCGATTTGGAAGACACCGCCTGGGCCGCCTGGTTTGCCGTGGCCACCGAGACCGTGCTGGGCCTGGCCGACGACCATCGGCATTGGCTGGCCTGGCTGCATGGCGGGACCTTGGGCCGTGTGTGGGACGCCCCGGAACCGTTCCGTTGGCAGGTGATGGACGCCCCCGAGGACGATCCCACCGCCGTGGCCGTGCTCGGCCTGTGTGAACCCCCGGCCTTGGAACTGCCGCCGGAGTTCGACCCCGATGTCCGCTGGCAATTTCAGCAGGCCTACGCGGCTCAGGTCAGTCTGTGGGATACCTGCCTGGGCATCTTTCTGGACGCATTGGCGAGTCTGCCCGAACCGCCCGCGGTGCTGATCACCGCCGCCCGGGGCTTTCCGTTGGGCGAGCATCGCGTGGTCGGCGCCATTGCCGAACCGCTGCTGGAAGAGCTGACCCACCTGCCGCTGATCTTGCACCTGCCTGGCGATTCCAGTTCGTGGGGCCGCTGCTCGGCCTTGGTCAACGCCGCCGACGTGGCCGGCAGCCTGGCCAGCCTGATGGGCCGCGACTTGGCCGATCCCCCGCCGGGCACGGTCCCGCTGCTCGGCCTGCTGGACGACCCGACCGCCACCGCCCACGAGGCGGTTCTTATGGCCAGCGGCGACGAGCGGGCGTTGCGGACCGCGGCCTGGTTGCTGCGTCAGCCGGCAGCCGATGACCGCACGGCCGACGAGTTGTTTCTCAAACCCGACGACCGCTGGGACATCAGCGACGTGGCCAGTCGTTGCGCTGAGGAACGCGAACGCTTGGCCCAATATCTGGCCGCCTGGCAAGCCGCCGGCACACCAACGCCGCCCTCCTGGCCCGAGCCGCTCCCCGCCGCCCCACCGCGGTGAGGCGCGTGGTGCGTGCCACGGGGGTCAAGGCGATGGCTGGGGAAACTTGCTCATGTCCATGTAGAACACCTCCCAAATGTGCCCATCCAGATCGGCAAAGCCATCCTGGATCATGAAGCCATAGTCCTTGGGTTCGCCCACTCGCGTGGCACCGGCTTCGAGGGCCTTGGTCACCATCGCGTGGACCTCCTGCTCCGAGCCGCACGACAGCGCCGCCAGCATTTCGGTCTGCTGGCGCGCATCGCTGATGGGCCGTGGCGTGAACATCTGGAACTTATCGTGGGTCAGCAACATTACAAAAATTGAATCGCTGACCACCATGCAGGCCGCCGTGGCGTCGGTGAACTGCGGATTGAACGTGAAACCCAGCTTCCGGAAGAACGCCATCGAGTCGTTCAAGTCCTTGACCGGCAGATTCAAATAAAGTCTATCGGGCATGGCAATGTGTGTGTTCGTGTCAAGTGGGGCACGGAACCTTTTGAATGTGGGGCTTGTCCCGCAGCGCGACGGACTTCCGCACAACACTTCGCACGACAATGCGTGTGATGGGATTCCGTCGCATGCGTCCCAGGCGCTATCCCAGGCTCCGCGTGGGTTCCGGTACGCCGGCCAGTTCAAACACTGGGCGAATCTCGACGGTCCCCTTGCGGGCCGAGGGAATCCGCTCGGCAATGGCGATGGCCTCGTCCAGGTCAGCCACATCCACAAGATAGAAGCCGCCAAGCTGCTCGGCCGTTTCGGCGAAGGGGCCATCCGTGATCAACCGCTGGCCATCGCGGACCCGCACACTGGTGGCCGTGGTCACCGATTCCAACGGCGCCGCGTCACGAAACTTGTTCTCGGCGGCCAGTTCTTCGCACAATCGCGTCGAGTCCTGCATGCACTGCTGCCGCTCCTCGTCGGTCCAGGACGCTTCGGCGGAATAAATCAACAGCATATACTTCATGGTCCGTGTTCCTTGAATGTGTGGGTGGCCTTTTCGCAATACGTCCCACGAACTTCGTGGCACTGGTGGCTTGTCCACCAGTGTGTGGTCATGTCAGACAGTGTCGCCCATGTTAGCCGGGGTTCGGGCGTCTCGCCGGCATCAGCAAAAGCGTAGCAGGCGGTATCATGCACTCGTGGGCAAGCCACCAGTAACACAAGTGCCGTTCCCGAACATGCATGGTGATCAACAACGAGAATCACGCCGGCTTGTGAACACCCGACATGACCGTCTGCCACTGGCCGTCGGGCTTCTGCATTTTTGAACTCAGCCGGAAACCGCCACCGTCCAGCAGTTCCAGCGTATCCAAGTACTTGGCGGTGCCGCCCTCCTGCTCCTGACCGCAGATCGGGCCTTCGGTCTCCAGCACCAGGTGGCCGGTCTCGGGGTGACGCTGTCCCTGATAAATCCACAAGTGCGTCATCATCGAACCCACAAACGTGCCGACATAGCGCTTGGTCACCGGATCGTAGCCCACGCACATCAGCGTCGACCACGCGCCCATGTCAGGGCACTCGCCGCCGGATTCCAGCAGCAACCACATCCCATCCATCAACCGCCCCGTGCAACGACTCTCCATCGTCATCATCGGGGCGTCGGGGCCCATCGAGCATTCCGTCGTGACCTGCCACTCGCCGGCCAGTGCGTGCAGCCATTCGTGTTCGGCCTGAGGTTTCGAGAACATACCGTTTTTCTCCGGGTTCCTAGGGGAAAGAGAGTTTCAAAGGGGAGTAAGGACACCCCGATGCCGGGGGCGTGCTTCACCGTTACGGCCTGCAAGCACGCCCGCTTACGCGTGGCATCGCGACGTTTCACAAGGGAAGTCGCCTGAGCCGCCGCGATTTCGACAACCGGGGCGAAAATTTTTTTGCGGCTCTTGGGATGCGCCAGCCAGACCCTTCAGGCAGGCGGGCTATCGTGGCTGGGCCAGCTCGGCCAGCCGGCCTTCCAGGAAGCGTTGCTGCGGCTGCTGCCGTTCCAATTCCAGCGCCCGTCGATAGGCCGCAATCGCCGCCGGCCGTTGATCGAGCCGTCGCAGCAGATCGGCCCGGGCGGCGTGAGCCAGTGCGTAGCCGTCAAGCTGGCCGTCGGCCAACAGCTCATCCATCAGCCGCAGCCCGGCTTCGGGCCCGTCGCGCATGGCGATCGCCACCGCTCGATTGAGCGCCACGATGGGCGAATGGGTCCGGCGCCACAGCACCTCGTACAAGGCCGCAATCTGGGGCCAGTCGGTCTCGGCCGCCGTTTTGGCCTGGGCGTGCAGCCCGGCAATCGCCGCTTGCAGCATGTAGGGCCCCACCCGCTGCGTGGCAAAGGCCGCATCCAAAAGCCGGCTGGCCTCGTCGATCATGTCGGCGTCCCACCGCCCGCGATCTTGGTCCTCCAACAGGATCAACTCGCCTGCCGGCCCGGTCCGCGCTTCACGTCGGGCGTCGTGAAACAGCATCAACGCCAGCAGGCCCTGGGCCTCGGGTTCGGGCAACAGCTCGACGACCAGCCGACCCAGCCGAATGGCCTCGGCCGATAGATCGAAGCGGGTCAGCGTTGCGCCACGGCTGGCCGCGTAGCCCTCGTTGAACACCAGGTAGATCACCGCCAGTACGGCCTCCAGCCGCTCGGGGAGCTGCTCCTGAGTGGGCACCTGGTAGGGAATGCGCGCCTGCCGGATTTTCGCCTTGCCGCGGACAATCCGCTGGGCCACCGTCGCCGGTGCCGTCAGAAAGGCATCGGCCACGGCCTCGGTCGAGAGCCCGCAGACCTCGCGGAGCGTCAGCGCCACATGCGTCTCGGGCGGAAGCGCGGGGTGACAGCACGTAAAAATCAACCGCAGTTGATCGTCGGGGAGCGGTTCCACCAGCGTCGCCGGTCCAACCAACCGCGTGGCCAGCCCCTGCTGGGTCCACTCGCGGAGCTTGGCCTGCTGCCGCACGACCGCCCGTAACCGATCGACGGCCTTGTTGCGGGCGACCATCAACAGCCACGCGGCCGGGCGGTCGGGGACCCCTTTGCTGGGCCATTGATCGGCGGCGGCGGCGAAGGCATCTTGCAGGGCCTCCTCGGCCCGATCCCAATCGCCAATCACCCGCACCAACGTCGCGAAGATCCGTCGGGCGTGTTGCGCGTAGGCAGTGGCCAGGGCCTCGCGGGCATCCTCGGACAAACTCATCGGTCGGCCGTCGGGAGTGAGGGCGAATCATCCCGCAGGCTACCGCGCGGCGGCCCATTCGCCAAGCGGAGTTCAGCCCAAGGAACGCCCGCAACGTTCTCGGAACACCTGGTACGGCACGAATCGAGTTCGCGGTGTTGCGTGGGATTTCGTCAGTCGCGATACGAATTCCACGACTCACCTTTTCGGTAGACGCGGAAGAAGGGAATCGACATCGGGTAGACCCACAGTTCGCCTTGCCCCGCCTTCAAGCCGCCGATGATCGGGAACACGATGCTCAAGATGACCAGGATAAACAGCATCGGAATGCCAATCAGCAACAGCACCAGGATGCCGCTCAGAACCGAATAAATCAGCAGCGAGAGGATCCAGTTGGCCACCACTTTGCCGTGATTGTCCAGACCCGGAAGGTCAGCGACCTTCAACTGCCAAATCAGAATCGGCGCCAGCAAACCCGCTAACGGCACGAAATATCCCATGAACTGCGACAGATGCAGCAGCATGGCCCAAGTGTCTTCACCCAGCCCCGTACTCGACGGTGGGCGTGGCTCGCCCTGAATCAGCCGGGCCTTGGCCGCGGAGTACTCGCTCTCGCTGAGTGCGCCCGACTCGTACAGATTCTTCAGCCGTTCGAGTTCGTCGGCCAAGGTCATGGTCGATTCCTGGACTTTCGGTCAAGGGGGATGGGGGAGTTTTCCAAGAACCAATTGCGGATTCCTGCAAAACACTTGAAACGAGGTTCGTGGCCCCCAGGGCGTGTCCGCCCATGTTGGGCAAAGCTCGCCGCGTGGTCCGCCTTCGACAGGGTTCGAGGGCCGCCTCCGGGAGCGGCCCTAGCATACCGTGACCAGATCGCATTGGTAACCCGAGCGGGTCGCCCGCCCCTCAGGCTCCTTGGTGGTCCACGAATCCCGTCTCGCTGGGCCGAGCCGTGGGGCCGCGACGGCTTTCCGCCCCGTGCGATGCTTGGTACAACGCCAAAAGCCTCAAACGCCTGCAATCCGGTGGGCCACTGCCGACGGTCTCTGGTGAGGTGTTCGAGGGGATCGCCTGCTCAGGTTGCCCAGGAGACATCGAACCATGTCCGCGATCGTCCGTGCCGTGCTAGGGATTGTTGCCGGAATCACCCTGTCGCTGGTCTTGCTGGTGGGTGTCGAGCTATTCAGCGCGGTGGTTCATCCCTTCCCCGAGGGTTTTGAAGGGACGCACGAGGAGATCTGCGACCATGTCGCGGACTATCCCGACTGGATCCTGGCGGTCGTCGTGCCGATGTGGGGCGCCATCGCGCTGCTCGGTACTTGGGTCGCCGGGCGGTTGGGCAACGGGTTCGCGGCCCTGGTATTGGCCGTGTTGCTGCTGGCCGCGGTGATCTTCAACATCGCCATGCTGCCCTATCCCAAGTGGTTCACCATCCTGCAACCCCTGGTGATTCTGGTCGCCGTCCACTCCGGCTACCGCTGGTCCGCCCGCCCCAGCAGTCCCCCGGTGGCAAGCGCATGAGAAAGGTGAAGGACCGTTGGTACGGGCGCACCGAGTCGGCTTTTCTGAAGGAGTTCAGTTCACACGGAGACACGGAGACACGGAGGACGAGGGCACATTCGACTTATTCCTACTCAGCACATTGAATCGTGTGCCGAAATGCCCCAACCTCCCGCCGTTCTCCTCCGTGGCTCCGCGCCTCCGTGAGACCCTAAAACCGACTAGGCAAAAGAAGCATGGTCCCGAGTCGGCTGTTTTCAAGGAGTTCAGTTCACACGGAGACACGGAGACACGGAGGACGAGGGCACATTCGACTTATTCCTACTCAGCACATTGAATCGTGTGCCGAAATGCCCCCACCTCCCGCTCATCTCCTCCGTGGCTCCGTGCCTCCGTGAGACCCTAAAACCTATCAGGCAAAAGCAGCATGGACCCGAGTCGATTTCTCAAACGCCTGGTTCAACGCACACGCTGGGGCTCGGGAAACGTCCACGTCCCGTCGAGGATCTCTTCACGTGGGCGGTAGAGTCGCACCAGGTAGTTCCAGCCTGGGGTGATCGGCAGACAGTTGGGCGCGTCACCGTCGCAGCCGCCGAACTGAATGGTGACCGACTCGTCGTCATTCCTCGTGGCGGTGAGATTGTTCACCGAGTAGGCGTCCGCCTCGTTCTTCTCAAAGTATCCCTTGGCGTTGTACACGCTGATCGACCAGAAGGCGTCGACGGGCACTTCCTTCACGGTCAGCCGATAGACGCTGGTTCCGTCGTTCTCTGGCGGCGTGATGCTGAGGTAGACCGCGTCTTTGTCGGGATTGCCACCCCACGCGCTCGAAGTGCCGAGCAGATGACGGATCGGATCGACCTCGTCCTTGGGGCCGAACATCCGGTTCTTGTTCGGTAGGGTGTCCGCCAAGATGTTGAGGGCCTCGCGGACCGTTTTCTGGCTGACCGGGTCCCAATCGGCCACCTCGAACCGGCCCCTGTGCTCCTGCTCGACTTTGATGGCGTCCTGAAGCTGGATGACCTTCTTGATGTCGGCGGGGTCCGACTCATCGACCAGGATGCGGACGGCGACCATGACGTAGCGCGTGCCGATCTGCTCGCGGGTCAGCGTGTGTTGGCCGGCACCGTAGACGACCATCGGGGTGTAATGATCCTGGTTGATCACCTGCATCGACAGGAACCGCTCGCCGGGATTCGGCAGCGTGATGGTCACCGGACCGGCATCCAGGTCGAAGACGGCCGCCGAGTACAGCGTGTCGCGGTTCATGCGAATCACGGTCTGCTCATCAATGGGCGTCGGCAGGCGGTTGTGACCGAACTTGCCGAAGGCATCCATGGCCTTGATGGTGGCGGCGTAGTAGGTGTCGCTCTCGGCACGTACGAAATTCTCAACCGTCACGGTTTCGCCGACCTGGGAGTTGACCTTTCGCAAAGGCGGGGCTTGCCACGCGCCCGTCAGCGCCGCCTCCTGCGGCCAGTACAATCGCATCACCACCCAAAATTCGCCATCGGGGGCCGGAAGCCAATTCGATTCACGCTCGGCCCCGGGCGATTCATGCTGGATGTAAACCGTCAATCCGCCGTCCGGGTCGCGCTTCATCGAGGGCAGCATCGACGAGTTCACCAGATAGCGATCAAGCGGATTGGGGACCAGCAGGCTCTCCGGCAGGCTGTACATGGTGATCGACCAGAACGCATTCACCGGAGGCAATTGGTTGGGAGCGAAGCGAAGCACGTAGCGGTGCCGCGACGCATCCAGCGTTTCGCCGTCGGCGTCAACGTTGTAGAGCGGATAAATGGCTTCCTCCTGGGAGTTGCCATAGATTCCCAGCACCGCGCCAGCCATCCGACTCAGGTAATCGTTCCCCAAGAACTCCCGCGTCCCGAACGACTCGGCCGATGTCCGCTTTCCGGTATCGATTTGGGTCCGCTTGAACTCGTCAAACTCCTCCCAGGCGTCCGCGATCCCGCCCTCGATCGCCTTCCTGATCTCGGGGGACAGTCGCGTCGCGTCGAAGGTTTTGCCACCGCCGATGCCCAGCTTGGCAAATCGGGCCATGAGTTCTTTTTCGCTGGGGTGGGTCGGGCAGAACCGCAGCAGAAAGTTGAGCGTGGAGAAAACCTCGGCGGCGGTCCGCTGCTGTTCAGGCGGCAGGGGTTGGGGGAAGTCGATCTTCGCGGCCGCCGGGGGGGCCTGCGTCCCGAGGAACCGCGAGAGCGGCTGGACCTTGTACCCCGCCTGCACCTTCACAACCTGTTCGATATCATCAGGATCAAACAGTTGGGTGCGAAACAGGATCCAGCCGAGTTTGGTCTCCGAGCGGATGATGGCCTTGACTCCCTCGGGCTTCTCGCCCTGCCAACCCGGACCCGCCAGCAGGAAGTGCCCGGCGTCGTTTCCGGTTTCACGGCTGCCCACATAGGCGTAGTTGTGGGTGTACAGGTCGATAAACTGCAACGAGTAGTAACGGTCGTCGTCAACTTTAGGAACGGAGATCACCAGCGGCTCGGCCCGCAGGTCGGTGCCGAGCTGAGAGTAGGGCGTATCCGAGTTCGGGGTCTGGATCGCGCGATCCTCGGGTGTGTAGACCCTGGATTCGTTATGAATCTGATTCCACGGGGCCTTGAACTCGTCGCTCTCGCGGTCCACGAAATACGAGTACATCACGCGATAATTGTCGACCAGTGGGAAGCCGTAAATGTACGCATCCTTGGCGATTGTTCGGGCTTCGGTCGGTGTCAGAACATTCTCAACCGGCTGGGCATGAACAGGCTGCTCAAGCAGCCACAAGGAACAGACCCCCAGGGCCAAGACGGCGACGACGGGGCGACTGGATCGAACAAACATGCGCTGGGCTCCATGTCGATGGCGTGTATCCAAGGCCAGACAACCTTCCAAGTCTAAGAGAATCATCCCCACCGGCCAGCCCGATCGTCCTGAATCGCCCGAGTGAATCGTTACGCGAGTGGCCTCGTCCCGCCGACCTGGTCAACGCCCGGCCCGTCGATCGGCTGGGTCGTCAGTACCAGGCGACCTGCCGCGCCCCCTCAAGAAAAAGTGCCGCGAATCCCCCCTGATCACAAGCCGCCAGTTGGACGGACGAGAGTGCTGGCTCGTGGCTCTTCTGTCAACCGGTTGGTATATTCACCCAAGCGGAAGGGGCGTTCACCACTTGCCCGGAGGGAAACGCCGGCAGGCCGGACAGTTCGCTCCGTGAGGCGCCTGTCCGTTGCGGCCAAGACCGCGGGCGTTGCGATGGTCTTGCTAATCAAGCAGGCCGCGTTTCCGCAGCGAACCCTTCAACCGACTGAGGGTCGGGTGTTTCTTCGCCAGTTTGGCCGCGTGACGCCGCGCGAGCTTGGCGCCCTCGTCGCCGCCGAGGGATTCGCGTAGATCATAGAGGATGTCCGCGGCCGCCTCGTAGTTGTCCGTTCCCCGGACGTCGACGAGCCGATCCACCTCCCGCAGCCATTTTTCCGGATCATTGAGCATTTCCTTCATGCGGTCGGCGCGTCGGCGCTCCGCCTTGGCCGCCTCTCGCTTGGCCTGCTCCATCGCCCTGCGAGCCTGCTTCGCGTCTTCCTTGGCTCGCAGCGATGCCGTTTCTTGCAACAATTCGTCGAGGCTCCGCTGCTTGTCGCTCGTCGGCCAGACCTCAGGGGGTTGAACATCGCGGATCTCGGCCAGCAGGCGGGCTTTCTCGCCGACCGTGTCGCCAACCAACATTTCATGGAGCACTTCTTTTGCTCGCTGGCCGTCCAGGGATTCCACCCACTGGGCAACCGGCCGCTGCCGCGATTCGGCGCTTGGGGCGGGCGGTACTCCGCTCCCCGCCGCGACGAGCAACAACGGGTCGAGATCGAAGAACGACAAAAGCTCGCCCCCGAAGTTCGCCGCCTCAGCAATGCCGTGCGGCACCGGCGGCTCGGTCAGGTCCGTGGGATCGTGGTCGTCGTCGCTCGCCGCACACAGCCACAGCAAGTACAGCGCCCGCAAATCACCGCTGATCAAACATTCGCGAACTTGAATCGCCGCATCCAGGTACTCCTCCGGTTCCCAGACCTCCTCAAGATCACCATTCTCAAAAAATGGATGAAGAGACAAGATTCCGCCGGGCCCCTTGGCATCGGCTTTCCAATTCAGTGGCTCGCCATCGATGTATTTCGACCAGACGCTTTTCGCGAAGGGCATCCCGCCGGGCAAACGCAGCTTGATCTCGCGGTCGCCGTAGTTGGTGTATTGCAGGTAAACGTCGTACCCTCGTTTGAGTAGGCCATCGACATCGCCGCGGAAGTAGCTGTAATGGTAATCGACGGATAGCGACCACCGTGACACTTCGGCCCGCGTGGACTGTCGCTGCGCGAACTCCAACTGCTTGTCATTGAGTGGGCGGTCAACCGCCCGAAAGATCACGTACTGATATTCGCTCACGACTTGCCCCGTAGCTTGGCCAGTTCGTTGTCACAAATGAACCCCACCCGGTCGGCTTTCTGCATGTCGCTGGCCCACTTGGCCGCCTCGACGCCACCAGCGGCCTTGACCGCTTGAATCACGGGCTTCGCGAGCTTGCGAGCTTTCTTCGTTCCCTTGTTCACCATCTGGGAAGCCCCTTTCTCATGCGGCGCGTGGCCTTGTCTACGTCAAATTCCATGGGGTCGAACCCGCCGTGCCACTCCAGGCGGTCTTCGTGCTCAGGGTGGCTCGGATCCGTAATCGCCTCGACGAAGTCCGCGAAACCGTAAACGCCGCCCACATCTTCCGGAGGACAGGCGCGGGCTCCGGCGATACAGCGCGGGTATCGGATTCCCTGTTCCGGTTCAGTCACTTTCTCCAGTACGACCTCATGCTCCCAACCGTCTCCAAAGTCGTATTCATAGTTCATCCGCAGCTTCACGCCGTGCTCCTCGACCAGGTCACTGATTCGCAGGCGATTCGAGTCCATCGCGCCCATGTCATCCATCTCATCCATGAGGAGTTGGGGATCGGTGTACCGACCGCCCGCGATTTCAAACTGGTACAGATGCGAATTCGTCCAGCCCATCGCCGTTTGTATCAACGCGTGCAGTTTCCCCAGCGTCACGTCGTGGGTCTCGATCCGCCGCCAGATCGCCGGACGAGTGTCCTTTAAGACGATCTTGATGCGATAGACGGCCGCCTTGCCACCGCTTGCCCGTCCGGGAGGGCCGGCTGGCGGACCGATCCGAGTCCACCCCCAGGT
>JBJHDE010000040.1:0-17338 GCA_050486385.1 Planctomycetales bacterium
GCCTTGCGGTTGGAGTGGGGCCCCACCCGCTTAGGCTCACCAACGCAGTTCGATACCGCCGCTGGCACCGTGGTAGATCACGCTGCCGGCGTTCTCGACCTGGGTTTGCAGCAGGTTGCTGCTGGCCAGGTTGACCTGGTCGGCGGCCGTGGCCACACCACCCAGGTAGATCACGTGGTAGCCGCCTCGCAGGCTCAGGTGCCGGGCGAGGTCGATCTTTCCGGTCAAGCCGCACTGCACCATGCTCGACAGTCCGAGGGAGCTGTCGCTCTGGTCGCGGAAGGCCACCAGGCCGCCGGTGGCGTCGGTGATGCCGACCACCGACTGCCGCTGATCGGCGAAGTTGGCGAACAGGCCGCCCTTGGCGTAACCGCGGATCGACAGGCGACCGCAGACGTAACCGCCCGAGACGCCCAACTGGGGACCGACCAGGTTGTTGGTCGCGTCAACATGGTAGTTGCCCAGGGCCGGCAACAGGCTGCTGCCGTGCCACAGGCTGAGGTCTTCGTTGAAGTACATCCACCGCATACCGGCCAAGCCGCTCAAGAACATCCGATCGCCCAGGGCACAGTCGCGGATGACGTTCAACTCGGCACTGTGGAAGGTGCTGCTCATCGAGACCTGCTGCAAGTCGCCCACGTCGAAGGGAAACTGCGTGATGTCCGGGAAGATCGACCCCGCGCCGGCCTGGGACGTGAAGGGCACGATCAACGAGCTGGTGGGATCAAGCACCGTGGCCGTCTCGGCACCGTGGTCGATGCTCATGAAGGTGCCTTCCAGCCGATGCTGGTTCTTCATGTGCCTGCCAACGGTCACCATGTAGCCCACTTCGTAGTCCCAGTCGATCGAATCGCTGGTCAGGACCACGGCGTTGTTGTTCAACGAAATGCCCAGCGGGGTTGCCGGGTTCGACCGGGTGCGGTCCATGAAAAGGGCCTCGCCGCTGGCGTACCAGCAACCGCCATCTTGATGGAACCAACGCGGCTTGCACAACTTGCAATCCTTGCAGTCGCCGCAATCTCCGCAGCCCGTGGCACAACCGCCGTCGCCGCATTCGCCCAGGGCGTAGTCGGCAATCACCTGCTCGCTGACGATCTGCCCACCGTGATGGCCACCGTGATGTCCACCAGGATGGCCTCCGTGATGGCGACCATGAAACAATCCGCCGTGGTGGTGGGCGTTCGGATAGTACACCGAACCTTGCCCCATCGCCGCGTGCGGCCCCGGAGGCATCATGCCCGGCGCATGGCTCATGAGTTGGATGTCACCCGGCGGTGCCATCATGCCGGGTGGCGGCATCATGCCGGGTGGTGGCATCATGCCGGGTGGTGGCATCATGCCAGGCGGTGGCATCATGCCAGGCGGTGGCATCATGCCGGGATGTCCCATCATCGCAGGTGCCTGCGCGGCCACCGGACTGATGCCGAATGCCAAGACCGCCAAGATCACCGCTAGTGTCAGCCGCATCGGATCGCTCCCCCTCCGTGTAGTCGCCGCGCCGCACTCAGGACTGGATGCGCAAATTACCCAGTGTCGTCACGTCGTATGGAGTGCATCGGCATCGCAGCGCAACGATCCGCACAGAAATTGGGCTTCTCGCCGGCAACACTTCGCTCCATGTGCCCAGCAAGGCCCAGAAGGCCCCATCGCTCGGCGCAGGCCGGAGTCTGGCTTGAGCCAACCCGGACGGCGATTTCCGATTTTTCCGCGTACGACGGTCAACCTTGCCGGCAAGCCAACACAACAGGGGGTCTGGTCCCGGGTGCCGGCGACGCAAGTCCTTTCCGAGATGGGCTCAAGCAAGGTATTCTGCCGGGGTCGCAGGTTGCCGGGTTTGGGTGACTGCCGGCTCTGGTTCCCATCGACCGCCTTCTCCGCTGACGCCTCGGGTCCGCCGACACGAGCCCGCCGACCATGGATCCGATTGTCGAAAGGCTGGCCCAGGCCCTGGCCGTGGTCCTGGGGATCGCCATCTGGGCGGTGGCCGCGCTGGTGCTTGTGCGTCATCGCCGCGAGTCCTGGACCTATGCCCCCTGGGAACTGTGGCATTTGGCGTTGGTCCTGGTCGGCTTTGTCCTGGCCAGTGGCCTCGTGCAGCTTGCCATGGTGACGGGCGGAGTGGAATTCGCGGACATTTCCTATTCCGCCAGACTGTCGGCCAGCCTGACGATCCAACTGCTGGTGTTCGTTTGGGCGATTGGGGTGTTATTGCTCGATCCACATATCCGCCCGTCGAGCCTGGGGTTCACCCTGGCGCGGTGGCCCACGGACCTGGCCCTGGGGCTGGCCGGGCTGGTGGTCGCTCTGCCCGCGGTGCAGATTGTCTATCAGGTTCTCAAGCAGTGGGCCGATCCCACCCAGCTCCGCCGCAACGAACTGTTCAACATCCTCGAGGATGAGGGGCAGGGCATCGTCTTGCTGCAAGCGGTCGTCGCGGCCGTGATCATGGCCCCCCTGGTGGAGGAGTTTGTCTTTCGCGGCTTGTTGCAAGGCTATCTGCAAAAAATCGAAGCCCGCCAGCGATGGCAGCAAATCTTTCCGGGCCTCCCGGCCGGGCTGATGCCCAACATCATTGCCAGCGTGCTGTTTGCGGCGGCCCACGGGGCGGTGTACCCCGATCGGCCGGCCTTGTTTGTGTTGGGATTGATGCTGGGATGGCTGTACTGGAAGACTGGGCGACTCTGGGCCTCGATCTTTCTGCACCTCATATTCAACGGAATGATGCTGATTCTGTTCTTCCTGACCGGCGGTGGTTGATGGGGGGGAGAGTCGGCTGCTATTCTGCTCGGACGCGGTGCCCCTGAGCCCACACCTTTGTCAACCTGCCGGCCGAGCTTCACGACTATGGCGACCAACCAACTGCAGCGTTTCCTCAAGACCCTGATCAGCAAGCTCAACAAGTGCTGCAAAGAGGGACTCAACGAGGCCACCAGCCTGTGCGTCTCGCGGACCAATTACAGCCTGGAGCTGGAACACTGGCTGTTCACCCTCGCGGGACGCCAGAATACCGACCTGGAGGTCATCTTTCGGCAGTACGGCGTGGATGTCGGACGGCTCCGCAAGGACCTGACCGCCGTGATGGATAAACTCCGCACGGGCAACGACCGCACGCCCAGCTTCTCGCCCGACATTTTCGACATCGCCCGCGAGGGCTGGGTCCGGGCGAGTCTGGATTTCCAGGCCAACGCCATCCGCTCGGGGCACTTGCTGACGGCGCTGCTCAACAGCGACAAGCTGGGTTACAAGGCCCGGCAAGCCTCGAAGGAGCTGGAGAAGATTCCGCCCGAGCAGTTGCTCAACGAGCTGCCCAACTTGCTGCAATACAGCAAAGAAGAAGGCGGCGCCCCGGGCACCGGCCAAGCGGCGGCCACCAGCGGAGCCCCAGGCGCCCCGGCCGGGGCTGCTGGCGGCCCCAGCGGTTCGGCCTCGACGGAGTTTCTCGACCAATTCTGCATCGATCTCACCGCCCAGGCCAAGGCCGACAAGATTGACCCGGTGCTGGGCCGCGATAACGAGATCCGCCAGCTCATCGATATTTTGACCCGTCGCCGCCAGAACAACCCGATCCTGACCGGCGAGGCGGGCGTGGGCAAAACCGCGGTGGTCGAGGGCTTCGCCCGCCGGATTGCCGCCGATGACGTGCCGCCCAGTCTGCGCGGTGTGCGGTTGCTGTCGTTGGACCTGGGGCTGTTGGAAGCCGGGGCCAGCGTGAAGGGCGAATTCGAGAAGCGGCTGAAAGGCGTCATCGACGAGGTCAAGGCCTCGAGCACGCCGATCATCATGTTCATTGACGAGGCCCACACCCTGATTGGCGCCGGGGGTTCGGCTGGTCAGAACGACGCGGCCAACCTGCTGAAGCCCGCCCTGGCGCGGGGCGAACTGCGGACCATCGCCGCCACGACCTGGGCCGAATACAAGAAGTACTTCGAGCAAGACGCCGCCCTGACCCGCCGCTTTCAGGTGGTCAAGGTCGAAGAGCCCAGCGAGCCGGTGTGCGTCGAGATGATGCGGGGCCTGGTGGGCACTCTCGAGCATCACCACAACGTGCGGGTCTTGAACAATGCCGTGATCGAGGCCGTCAAGCTCAGCCACCGCTACATCCACGGTCGGCACTTGCCCGACAAGGCCGTGAGCCTGTTGGACACGGCCTGCGCCCGAGTCGGCATCAGCCAGAGCGCGATTCCGCCGCGGATTGAAGACATGCGGCGGCGGCTTGAACAGATTGCCACGGCCAAGGAGATTCTGGTCCGCGAGACGGCCACCGGGTCCGATCATGCCGAGGATCTGGACGACCTCGAACAGCAGAAGGCCACCATCGAAGCCGACCTGGCGGCCATGGAAGAGCGTTGGGAAAAGGAAAAGGAACTGGTCGAGACGATTCGCGAGATCCGCTTCGAGCTGGAGCCGCCGCCGAGCAACGGCAACGGCCAACCGACGGTGACCAGCGAATTGGCCCAGGGCGCCGAGCCCGCCGAGGCCCAGCATTTCTCCTCGGCCCCTGGTCCTGAAGGCGATGTCGCCCCACTGACCGAGGCCCAGCGTGCCGAGAAGCTGGCCCAGCTCAAGGGCCTGATGACCGAGCTGGAGGCCCTGCAAGGCGAGGAGCCGCTGATTCAGGTCTGTGTCGATCCGCAGGCCATCGCCGAAGTGGTCAGCAATTGGACGGGCATTCCCGTCGGTCGCATGGTCAGCGACGAGATCCGCACCGTCATGCATCTTAAGGACAAGATGGAGGAGCGGATCATCGGCCAAGCGCATGCCCTGGACGCCATTGCCCAGCGGATTCAGACCGCCCGGGCGAATCTGACCGATCCGCGGCGGCCGATTGGTGTGTTCTTGCTGGTGGGCACCAGCGGTGTGGGCAAGACCGAGACCGCGGTCACCCTGGCCGAGTTGCTCTACGGTGGCGAGCAGAACATGACAGTCATCAACATGAGCGAGTTCAAGGAAGAGCATCGCGTGTCGACGTTGATCGGTGCTCCCAAGGGGTATGTGGGTTACGGCGAAGGCGGCGTGCTGACCGAGGCCGTACGGCGGCGGCCGTACTCGGTGGTGCTGTTGGACGAAATGGAGAAGGCCCACCCCGGCGTGCAGGACCTGTTTTTCCAGGTGTTCGACAAAGGCTCGCTCCGCGACGACCAGGGCCGCGATATCGACTTTAAGAACACCGTGATCATCATGACCAGCAACGCCGGCACCGAGCTGGTCATGAAGCTGGCCGGGCCAGACGCCGATCCCGAGACCATGCCCGTTGCCCTGGGCCTGCAAGAAGCCCTGTATCCCGAGCTGTTGAAGTTCTTCAATCCAGCCTTCCTGGGCCGTTTGAACGTGGTGCCCTACTTCCCGTTGAACGACGAGGTGATGAAGAAGATCATCCGTCTGCAAATCGCCCGAATCGAGCGCCGCGTTCAGGAGAACTACAAGGCCAAGTTCACCTACGACGAAGCCCTGATCGAGACGATCTCGGGGCGCTGCAAGGAGGTCGAAAGCGGCGCGCGGAACGTGGATCACATTCTGACCCGCAGCCTGCTGCCCGACCTGTCCAGCGAGTTCCTCAGCCGCATTGCCGATGGGCTGCCCATCACCACCGTGCATGTCGGCGTCGACGAGGAAGGCCGCTTCAAGTACGAGTTGGGTTGAGGACCGACCCCGCGAACCAACGGACGGATCGATGCCCTTGCCCGCAGCACTGGACCAGGCCGCCCAAGCCCTCAGCGAAGCCCGCGCGCTGGCCGTTCTGGCCGGCGCAGGGATGGGGGTCGACAGCGGCCTGCCCGACTTCCGCGGCCCCGAGGGCCTGTGGCGGGCCTACCCGCCGTTGGCCAAGCTCAAGCTCCGCTTTGAGGACATGGCCAACCCGGCCTGGTTCCGTCGCGATCCGCACTTCGCCTGGGGTTTTTACGGGCACCGCCTGCAACTCTACCAGCGCACCACCCCGCACCCCGGCTACGGGCGACTCCGCGACTGGTGCGACGACGTCTTTGTGTTCACCTCCAACGTCGATGGGCACTTTCAACGGTCGGGCTTCGACAGCCATCGGGTGGTCGAGATCCATGGCTCGTTGAATCACACCCAGTGTGTGATCCCCTGCTGCGACAGCATCCACTCGGCCAGTGGGCTGCGGTTGATCATTTCCGACGCGACCCTCCGCGCTGCCGAGCCCCTGCCACGCTGCCCCCAGTGTGGTCAGCTCGCCCGGCCGAATGTGCTGATGTTTGGCGATGCCCAATGGATCGCCGAACGCACCGAAGACCAGTACGGCCGCTGGCAGCGCTGGCTGGCCCAGCAGCGGGCCGCTGGCATGCAGGGCGTGGTGATTGTGGAGATCGGCGCCGGCTCGTTCGTTCCCACGGTGCGGGCCACCAGCGAGTCGCTCGTGGAACAAGGGGCTCGTCTGATTCGCATCAACCCCCGCGAGCCCCAGGTGCCTGCCGGACAGATCAGCTTGCCGATGGGCGGGCTAGCAGCCATTGAGGCCCTGGACGCCCGCCTAGGCGTGTCCGACAGACACCAGGCAGACGCCTGACGGGGCGGCCATCGGTCCAGGCACAGGTGCCCTTCATCAAAAAGTGTGACACTGCTTGCTGGCAAGCAGTGCGATAGGCTGAAAGACGTTAAGCAGTCGATTCGAATTGCAAACATTCCAGGCAAGGTGAACCGTTTCCAGCACTGCTTGCCAGCAGGCAAGCAGTGGCACACCCGGGGTTGTGGCACTGGTGGCTTGTCCACCAGTGTTTGATAACGCCTGCAATTCTTCGATTGATGCCCGCGAAACGCCTCAATCAGCGGCAACGTGATCGGCACTTTCTGACCGAACGAAACACTGGTGGACAAGCCACCAGTGCCACGAGTTTCGTTTAAAAACTTGCGCAGGAGCTACCAATTTGTCTCTTACAGAACAGGTGTTGCCTTTTCATTATTTGCACACCCGAGGAGCTTTTGGGCAATGACACGGAAGAAAACTGATTCCACAATCGAGGACATCCATGAAATCCGACGCGAGATCTCGGATCAATTCGGTGGTGATGTCTTTGCGATCGCCGAAGACGCGGCTCGTCGACAAGCGGCGTCCAATCGACCGGTGTGGAGCCCGAAACACGACGAACCTGGCGTTGCACCCAAGTCGCCGACAGCCCAGCGAGCTGATGAACAATCCGACGCGACGACCGGGTGAATGCCGATTGCTGATCTTGACCTGTTACCCGAGAATCACGCCAGAATCAGTCTGGTTCTGTTCGAGTTCAATCTCGGAGAGGTGAATTGGTCTTAGCGAAGAGGGTGCGGATTCGGCCCAACGGATTGAGCGAAAAGTCGGCTTGCCCGTCTTTACAAGACTACTTGGCTCAGACGGGAGCGGCACGGGCGGATAAGCCACCCGTGCCGCGATTGGGGTTGTCAAACCGGTGGGAACAGCGGTCGCCATCACACTCCGCGAGTGGCCTCGGCCAAGGCCTGCTTGGCGACCATGCCGGTGTGATTCCAAACGGCTTGTCCATTCTGGAAGACCGTAAAGTGCGGAATCGAAGAGACCCCGTACCGCTGGGCCACGCTGGGCGATTCGTCGATATCCACCTTAACGACCTTAGCCTCGCCGGCCAATTCCTGGCTCAGGGCGTCGACCACGGGCATCATCTTACGGCAAGGCGGGCACCAAGCCGCCGAGAAATCCACCAGCACCGGTTGCTGGGATTGCAGCACTTCTTGATCGAAGTTTTGTTCATTCACTTGAGCGACCGCCATCGCGTCACCTCGTCTCTTGGCGTGAGTCGGAACCACAACGGGTCGCACTGACCCGTTGGTTCTTTCAGACGCTTTGACCAGGCCAGGCCTTACTTGGCAGCTCGCCCGAAAGGCTACGATGTCTCGCCCGAGGTGTCCTCGGGAAGGGGGTAGGGATCGGCAAAGGCCCCGAAGGCCCCCAGCCCGCCGTCGACCTCCAGATCGGTGGCCGTCACGAAACTGGCCGATTCGCTGGCCAGCCACAGCACGGCGGCCGCCACTTCTTCGGGACGTCCCAAGCGGCCCAACGGGTGCCGATTGGCCAGGGCCGCGGCTCCGCCCTGGGCGGCCAGACTGGCCTGGACCATCGGCGTGTCGATCGCACCCGGCGAGACACTCACGACCCGTAGCCCCCGGCGGGCGTATTCCACACCCCATTGCCTGGCCTGCAACAGGTTGGCCGCCTTGATCGGCCCGTAGGCCGGGACCTCGCGGGCGGTGCGATGCCCCTGGGCGCTGGCGATGTTGACAATCACCCCACTGGACTGAGCCAGCATGACCCGGGCGGCGTGCTTGGCCAGAAAGGTGTAACCCGACAGGTTCACCCCCACCAACTTGTCCCACAAGGCCGCGTCGATGGCGTCCAGCGGAACATAGGAGTCGGTCGGCTGAATCGCGGCGTTGTTGACCAACACATCCAGTCCACCGAACTCGGCCACGGCGGTGTCCACCGCCCGCTGGCAATCGTCCTCGCGACTGCAATCGCCTTGGATGTAGCGGACGCCGTCGACTGGCTGCTGGGGTGGAGCCACATCCAGGCTCAACACCTGGGCCCCACTGGCGGCGAATCCCCCCACGATGGCCGCCCCGATGCCGCCGGCTCCTCCACTGACCAGCACCACCCGACCGGCGTTGTCGAACCGGACCGCCCCGCGAGGCCGCGTAGTCGC
Source organism: Planctomycetales bacterium (assembly GCA_050486385.1). Lineage (GTDB taxonomy): Bacteria > Planctomycetota > Planctomycetia > Pirellulales > Pb10988 > JBJHDE01. The sequence goes on from JBJHDE010000040.1 coordinate 8,670, forward strand.
CATGGTTGAAACCCGCCGTGCCAAGGAGAGCATATGCGATTCGGGGGATCAGGCCGCTTCGGCCGCGCCCTTGCCTTGCCGCCGCTTGGCCTTGAGCCGACTCAGCTTGGCCAGGCGATCGCGTAAGGGCTGCCAGGCGGGATCGTTGGGCACGCTGCCCAGATCCAAATCGTCGGGGAACGGCGTCGCACGCCCGCGACTGTCAATCTGGGCGAAGCCGAACAGGGCATCCATCCAGGGGCCAGACTGCCCCTCTAAAGGTGTGCCAATCAGCCCCACAATCAAGTAGGCCCGGGCGACATGCAGGGGAATGCCCTGGATCTCGATCAGGGTTCCCACGGGAACTGGGTGATAGCACTCGATCGACAGCACCCGGCGGAGCACGAGATTTGCCTTGCGTCCCACGCTACGGCAGGCGGCCGCGTAGGCGGCTTCTAAGGAAATCTGCAGCAAACTGCCGGCAAACAGCGTCCCGTGATGGTTGGCATCACCCGGCAGAACAAGCCGGTGGCTGAGCGTGACCGGGGAATCCATGCTCGGGAGCACCCCCACAACGGACAGATGGTTGGACACGTGCCCGTCCCCTGAGAACTGGAGCCGATGGACCAACGGCGAACGGCCGGCACCCATTGAGTGGAACGTAAATTAACGGCACATTTTCCAGCCTGCCAGATCAATTTGGTGCAGGCAAGCGGGTTGCCCCTGTCACACGGCGCTTATCTCGTCGTGGGTTGCGGAGTTATGCGCATTGCTCCAAACTGACGAACTGCACGGATTGTTCCCGACTCAGGGGGCAGAGCCTTGACTGACCCGTCGCCCAGTCCACCGGATCGTAGGGTCCCGCCAAGCTGGCTCCTCTGGCTGCGGGCCCTGAATGCGTTGGGACTGGGCCCCTCGACTTTGGGGCGACGCGGCGAGTGGCTCGCCCAGCGTTGGCTGCGGCGTCTGGGTTATCGGGTGGTGGCCCAATCGCATCGCGATCGGCTTGGCGAACTCGACCTGGTGGCCCTCGACGGTCGGGTGGTGGTGTTTGTGGAAGTCAAAACCCGCCACGATGACCGTCACGCCAACCCCGCCGAAGCCGTGGACCAGGACAAACAGCGGCGGATCACCCGGGCGGCGGTTCGCTTTCTCAAGCGGCATGGGCTGCTGGGGCAGGCGATTCGCTTTGACATTGTGGCCGTGACTTGGCCCCACGGCGAACGGCCCCGGTTGCGGCACTACGCCGGGGCCTTCGACGCGACGGGCCACGATTCGATGTTCACCTGACGGACGATCCCCGCTTGCCGGAATCCGTCCCGTTTAGCCGCTGCGCGAGCCCACGGGATGCTCGATCTCGGCCGACGGGCCGCCCTCGGGCGGAACGGGCGCGACCGCCGGTGCGGCCTCGGGGGATGAATTGTCCAACAGCAGCAGGCCGCCGACGGTGGCCAGGACCCCCAGGATCAGCCACCCGGTGATGGCCTCTTGAAACACGATCACCCCGGCCAGGGCACACAGGGCCACCTGCGAAGCGTTAATCCCGTTGACCCGCACCACCGGAATGAGCTGAAACGCCCGAGTGATGGCAAAGAAGCTGGCTCCGTTGAGTACGCCGGCGGCGACCATCGACATCCAAGTGCCGGGCGTGAGGGCGAACAACGCCGTTGGCGAATTCAGCGAGAAACTCACCACCGCCGTGCTGACCAACGAGACGCTGTTGAGAATCAGCAACGTCTGGACCAGGGCCAGGCGTCCCATGACAAAGTGGCGGATCACCACCCCGCCGCTGCCAAAACACGCCCCCGACACGCAGGCGGCCAGCACGGCCACGACCACAGCCCAGATGGTCACCGGGTCGCTGGAGTCGTCCGCACCGCGCACACTGCTGGTGGCCTCGGGCGAGCCGAGGGTCAGCACCGCGATGGCGGCCATCAACAGCGTCAATGCCAGCCACGAGCGTCGGGTGACGATCTCGCCCAGCCAGGTCGAACCCAACACAGCCCCGCTCAGCAAGATCGAGCCAAACGTCAGCGGCACGGTCAGTGCCAAGCCACCGTAAGACAGGGCCACCTGGAACAGCACGTTGCCGCCAATCTGCATCATCAGGGCATTGGCGGCCAGCGGCAGCCACGAGTCGCGCGGGGGCCAGCCCGCCCGACCCGTCCGCAGATTGGCCCATAGCCACAACCAGCAGACAACCGCCCCGGGCAGGCTCTTCCAGGTCGAGACCCAAAACGGATCGACCTCGACGGCGGCACGCAGAGCGATATTGGTCAGGCTGTAGCCCACAGCGGCCAGGGCAGCAAAGAAGAAGCCTTCAACTGCCGCCGAGGGCCAGGCACGCGGGCTCAACGTGACATTCCAACACGGGGAACAGGACGGCGGGCGGGTCTTGGCGGCACGGCACCAAACCCCACAATGGAAAGCCGACAGAGTCTACCAATCCGCGGAACACCGCGACAGCCGGGGGCGACCGCGCGATTGCCACCCGGCCCCCCTGGCCACAGCCATGTACGAATCCGCCCAGAGCCTGATCGCCGAACTGCATGCCTCGGACTGGCAAGGCGTATTGGCCCTCACCGGAGGCGGGTCGCGGTTGGTGGCCGACCTGCTGGAGGTGCCCGGGGCCTCGGCCACGGTGTTGTCGGCCGTGGTGCCTTACTCAACCGCGGCCCTGGCCGATTGGCTGGGCCAGGCCCCCAAGCAAGCTTGCTCGGAAGCCACCGCCCGGCAAATGGCCATGGCCGCCTTCACTCAGGCCGAGCACTATGGCGATCGGGCGACCGTGTTTGGCCTGGGACTCTCGGCGGCCCTGGCCTCCGACCGCCCCAAAAAAGGCGAACATCGGGCGCATCTGGCTTTGCAGTCCAGCCGCGCCACGCACGTGGCCGGCCTGACCTTGGCCAAGGGGCAACGCACCCGCGCGCACGAGGAGCGGCTGGTCGCCCAATGGGCCCTGGCCGAACTCGGTGGTTTTTGTGGCTTGGCCACCCATTTGCCCATGGACTTTCTGCCGGACGACCAACCGCACGCCCAGACCGTGGCCGCGCCGCCGGCCTGGTCGGAACTGCTGGTGGGCCAGCGCCCGGTCGTCTGCGTCTCCCGCGATGGCGAGCCCGCCCGGGATCACCGCGTGCTACTGCCTGGGGCCTTCAATCCCTTGCACGAGGGTCATCGTCGGCTGGCCCAAGCGGCGCGCCGGCGGCTGGATCGCCCCGTGGACTTTGAGATCTCGCTGACCAATGTCGACAAGGCCCCGCTGGACTTTGCCGAGATCCAACGCCGACTGGCCGACTTTCCCTCAGACGCCAGCGTGTGGTTGACGCGGGCGGCCCGGTTCACCGAGAAGGCCGAACTCTTTCCGCAGTCAGTCTTCGTGGTGGGGGCCGATACCATCCGCCGTATCGGCGACCCCGCGTATTACCAAGGCGACACCGCCCGACGCGACGCGGCGATCGACTTTCTGGCCGATCACGGTTGCCGCTTCTTGGTGTTTGGGCGGCTGGAAGGCGACACTTTTCAAACCGCGGACTCGCTGCCCCTGCCGCAATCCCTGCGGCGGCTGTGTGATGTGGTCCCTGGCGAAGAGTTCCGCATCGATCTGTCGTCCACCGAGATTCGTCGCCAGCGGGGCGAGGAATAATCTTCAGCGACGCATCGGGGACTCTGGGGCAGAAGGCCCGAGTCCGCCAACGAGCTTGTCGAGCACCAGCCTGAACTCATCGGGCTTGGTCCCTTGGTGCTGATGGCAAGCTCGTGTCTCGCGGCAGCCGAGGGTACGCCTCCTCCCCGTTCGCGCGCTCTGGGTAGACGCCTCGTTAATAAGCGTGAAAACGTTCCCTTGAGTCATAGGGAGTCGACGCGCCGTGTGTTGAAGGCCGAGCCCCCGATTGAGTCGATCCCTACCCGACCACCGCCGGACTTCACCGTTGTGAAATTGCCCGATTGATTCCGCTAGCTGAATCCACGAACTGCCGCCGCGTCTTAAGCCCACTTGTTTAGAGTTGTCTGTGACAGGCATTGGTGGTCGAGGATAGCGGCTGGGGGGGACAAGGGATTGGCCCGGTGATGGGGAGCCAACTCCCCCTGATCCCATCCCTCAGTGCCCACCTGAGAGAAACCTTCAGGGCCTGACAGCCGTGACGTTCGCAACCCTTGCCGTGATTTGGCCTTTCGACGATTGCAGGGTGATCAGATGGCTTGTGGCCTTGTTTCAACCAGCCATCGTGACGTGACCCTGCGGGCAAAGCCGTTGGGTGTAACATCGTGGTGAGCGATCGTGCCGATTCAGTTTCCCGCTACTTCTGATGGTGAGAGGTGTTCACGCCGGGCGATTGGCTCTTCGGCCGATGTGTGTTGAATCGCGACCCAGCGTTCAACATTTTTTCGTTTTCACCAGTTCCGCATTGATCCTTAACAAAGCCCTTCTACACTCCTCCCGCTTTGTCTGGTTGAGCGCTTCTTCCGTAGAAGCCGCCAGATGATTTTGAAAGGTTGAGAAAGGGACGTTTCACAATGCTGCAAATCAAGTCAAGGTGTGTACTGGCGGCCGTGTTCACACTGGCTGTCGTGTCCAGCACGGTCGATGCTCAGGACTCGTTCCGCCGCGTGGCGACGTTTCCGGTCTTCCTCAACGAAGACATCACGACCCAATCCGTCGCGTCGAGTGTTGCCGCCAATGCCAGCGGTGAACTGCTGATCTACACCGATTCCGTGCAGGGCAAACTGGGCTTTGTTGACATTTCCGAGCCCGCCGATCCCGTTCCGGCTGGCACCCTCGCGGTTGGCGGGACTCCGATTGCCGTGCGGACCGCCGGCTGGACCGACTATGCCTTGGTGGCCGTCCAGGACGGCGCCTCGCCCGGTTGGCTGCAGATTGTCGATCTGGACACCCGCGACATCGTCCGCACCATTGAACTGAGCGGGCGCCCCACGGGTCTGTCGGTGGACCCGCAGGCGAAGTTCGCCGCCGTCTCGATTGATACCACTGGCGAGGTGCTGATTGTCGACCTGATCACCCCGTTTCCGCTGACCTGGCCGACACGAACCGCGACCCTCGCCGGCCAGACCAACACTCCTCAGCCGCAAGCGGTCTCGATCAGCCAGCAGGGACGTTGCGCTGTCGCGCTCACGGCTGAGAATCATGTCACGGTGCTGGACTTGAATCACCAGCGTGGACTGCGAATCCTCTTGAATTGCCTGCTACCCGATGTGATCAACGGTGCGAAAATCGACGGCACCTGGTCGGCGGGAACGGTCGATTTGCCTCAGATGGACGTGATCCGCAACAGCCTGGTGGAACTGAATGCCGAGCTGGCGAGTGTTGCCCGCAATCCCGTCTCATTGCAGTGGACCGGACCCAACACCCTGGCCAGCGCGAACAACGCCAGTCGCGGGATGAGCCTGTTGAGTCGGCAAGGCCATCTCCAGTTTGATCTGGGCAACCAGTTCGAGCACCTCGCGGCACGTATCGGACATTTCCCCGAACACCGCGTCGAACTGCTCGGAACCGAACCCAACGCCGTTCTTTCGGAGCGTTACAAGAACACCAACTACCTGTTCCTCAGCTCGAAAACCGCGGGCATGGTGGGTGTCTACACTCAGAAGGGCAATGCACCGCCAGCGTTCCGCCAGGTCCTTCCCACTCCGCGGAGCCCGCGGGGCCTGCTGGCCATTCCGCAACGCAATCTGTTTGTGGTTTCCTCCGACGAGGACAATCGCGTTGGCAAGTTCCGCGCTGCAATTAGCCTTTACGAATTGGCAGCCGGTCCCGCCAACTATCCCACCCTCGTTTCCGAGAATCGCCCCGACGGGACCCCGATCCCCTGGGCCGGCATTTCGGGACTGTGTGGTGACCCCAATGACTCGGGCACGATGTACGCCGTGTACGACAATCGCTACCGCCGGAGCTGCATCCTCAAGATCGACCTCACCGAAACCGTCCCCACGATCGTCGAGGAGATCGTCCTCTTCAACAACGGTGCGATCCCCAGCCTGCCGCTCGGGACCATCGATATCGATCCCGAAGGCGTTGCATTGCGACCCAATGGCGGATTCTGGGTCGCGTCGGAAGGCAACACGCCTCCTGATGTCCCTGGAATCATCAACGACCAACTCCTGCAGGTTGCCGCCAATGGGGTCGTTGAAAAAGAGATTCTGCTGCCGGCTTCGCTTCGGGCCAACCCGTTCCGCTTTGGGTTTGAAGGCGTGACCAACTTCGTTGACGACGAGGGGAACGAGACGGTTTATGTCTGCCTTCAGCGTCCCTGGTCCGACGACCCGGCCGGCTTTACCAAGATTGCCAAGTACGATGTCGCCAGCGAGGAATGGACGTTCGCCCTGTATCCGCTTGATGCGGCAACCTCCCCCTATCCCGGCACAAACTGGGTGGGTCTTTCGGAGATCACGGCGCTTGACGCCAACACGTTGCTGATTCTGGAACGTGACAACCAGGCGGGAACCGACGCCCGGATCAAGCGTCTCTACCTTGTCGACATGTCCGATGTCGCGTTTCTGCCGCACGGCGAAGAACTCGAAAAGGTCGAGAAGAGTCTGCTCCGCGACATTCTTCCCGACATGGAAGCCCCCAACGGATTCGTGCTCGAAAAGGTTGAAGGCGTGGCGGTCCTGTCCAATGGCGATGTCTACATCGCTGTCGATAATGACGGGACCACGGTGTTTGGCGAGAACCAACTCATCAACCTCGGTGACATCCTGCCCTGATCACCCGCGTCGATGCGTCGTCACCATAATTCGCGGGGGCGGGCCCTCGATCAAGTTCGCTCCCACACGATCCTCAGCCGTCGGACTCACGGGTTCGGCGGCTGAGATTTCTTTATGAAGCGGGCGATCTCGCGGAGCCCTTTCTGGAGAAGCCGGCCGCAACGCCCGACGATCACCCCGTGCCAGCCCGCCGCGGTGACGGCTTAGCGGCGTGGCCGCGTAACGGTTCGGCCGACCGCCACCACGGGCAAAGCGCTCCCGGCGTCCCTACTCGTCGCTGACCGAGAAGGCGTACTCGGTGGTCTGGCGATAGACCTGGCCGGGGCGAAGAATTGTGGAAGGAAACTGGGGCTGGTTCACCGAATCGGGAAAGTGCTGGGCTTCCAGGCACAGTGCGCTCCGCTGGGCATAGGTCTTGCCCTGTTTTCCGGTCTGGCCGAACAGGAAGTTGCCCGAGTAAAGCTGCACGCCCGGCTCGGTGGTGCTCATGGTCATCACGCGACCCGAGGGAGGGTGTCGCAACTGGGCGGCCACCAGACGGCGGCCTCCCGGGCCGTTGAGCACCAGATTGTGATCGTAGCCCTTGGTCGGCGTCTCGATGAGTTCTTCGATCCGCGCGCCCAACCGTCGGGGCTTGGTGAAGTCCAGCGGCGTGTCGGTCACGCTGGCCAGTTCGCCGGTGGGAATCAACGTCTCGTCGACCGGCGTGTACCGCGAGGCGGCCAGAAACAGTTCGTGATCCAACACGGTCTCGGCCCCGTGGCCGGCCAGGTTGAAGTAACTGTGATTGGTCAGGTTCAGCGGTGTGGGCCGATCGGTGCTGGCCTCGTAGTCGATCCGCAGGCTGCCGGCGTGGGTCAGGGTGTAGGTCACCATCAGGTGGACCTCGCCGGGGTAGCCTTCTTCGCCGTGGGGGCTGGTGTACGTGAAGCGAACGCTGGGCCCATCGGTGGTCTCGCGGGGCTCGCCCTGCCACAGGACCTTGTCCAGGCTCCGCTGGGTTCCGCCGTGCAGGGCGTTGGGGCCATTGTTGACGGCCAGCTTGTATTCCTGGCCGTCCAGGGTGAAGCGGCCGCCGGCAATGCGATTGGCCACCCGACCGGTCGTGCAACCAAAAAACTGGTTGCCCTCGCCCTCGTAGCCGCTGACATCGTCAAAGCCCAGCACCACATCGGCCAGGCTCCCCTCGCGGTCGGGCACATGGAGTTCCACCAGCGTGGCTCCACGGGTCATGACCTTGGCCAGCATTCCTTGACGGTTTTTCAACGTGAACAGTTCGACGGGCATCTTGTCTTTCGTGGTTCCGAAGGATTCGACCTCGACCCCACTGGCGGGCACCACCCAAGCGGTGAGACAGCCGGCAACCATCCAACCCAAGAGCCATCGCATGACGTGCCTCGCGGTGATGAGCGTGGGAGAGTTTGGGTCCGCCGCCCACGACCGGTCGGCGCCGCGGCGGCAGGCCGCTGGCAGCACGGTGTTGGGCGGCAGCGGGAGTTCGGGGCCTTGGCCCCCCAGGCCGCAGCATACCACTGGGCTGCCCACCGGGCGAGTGGCCAGCTTGCCCAAGGCCCGCCACCGACAACATCGCCGCCGCCCAGCTCGTCCCCCCACCCATCGGCATGCAGCAAGCCAAGCAATTGCCCGGTCGAATCGTCCATCCAAGGGACTGCGGCCAGCCGGCGCGTTGTGGATTCGGTGAAGCCACCCTATCATGCAACAAGGTGAGATCGGGACTGTGGGCCCCCGACGCCCTTGGCCCTCTGTTCGAGGCGAACACGACCCGGAATGAGCGAACTCAACCATGAGTGCGGCTTGGTGGCGGTTTATCAACTGCCCGGAGCCATCAGTCCGTTGTGTCCCGTCTTGGACGACCAGGACCCCGACCCCGACGAGGCCAGCCGACTGATCCCGCGGATGTTGCTCGACATCCAGAATCGCGGTCAGCTTTCGGCCGGCATGAC
>JBJHDE010000041.1:0-6795 GCA_050486385.1 Planctomycetales bacterium
CTACGAGAATCGTGAACATCGTCAGCGGCCGATCGCCCACCCTGCGGCCAATGCTCCGCGAGGTGACCGTCGGGTGTTCGGCGAGCTGCTCGACCCACTGGGCCACCTGCTGGCTGGTGAACAACTCCTGCGCGGCGATCCAGGTCGGCTGATCGTCGACCTCCAGTGTCAGACGCACCGTGGCCTCATCGCGTTCAATCCGCGAAGCCAGCAACCGCGTGAAGTGCATCCCATCGCGGCTGAGCTTGGGCGGATAACGGTGCCGGCCGTGGGCATAACGAAGGCTGACCGTGATCGACTTGGGTTGCTCGGCCGAGACCGTGAAGGCATACCACGGACTCATGTTGATCGGCCGGTTCTCGGGCGCGATGGTCAGTTGAAAGGCATCGGGCCCCAGTCGCTCGACGCCCGCAAACGCCCCGCCTTCGAAGTCGTTGCTGAAGGTGACGCCATCGTCGGGAAAGGGGAAGCTTCCTCGGGGCTGCTGCGTGACACGGATCGCCGGCGGGTCGTCGGCTGGCTGGGCACTGGCCGTCCCGGGCAGGACCAACAGGCTCAACACACCGGCGGCCACAAGCGCGGCGACGGGCGTGATCCACAATCGGCAACGGTGGCAGGCTCGCATCGAAAAATCCTCGGGGGCCAGCGATGGGGATGCGTCTCGGCATCCATCTAAAATACTCGCTCTCCCCGCTCGTCAGAAAGGGTAGCCGGTCGGATCAGCCCAGTAGTTCGCTCAACGGACCGTCCTGATCGATGGATCCTTCCAGCTCCAGATCCTTCATGCCGAACCGTTCGCGGGGGTCGCCCACGGCGTTCAGGAAGGTTGTAAACAGGTTGGACATGGTGCGATGCCCGGGCTTGGCGTACTCGGGGAAGCCCAAGAATCGATCGCCCGCGGTGAGCCGGCCGCCCAGGTTGCCCAGCATGACCACGGGCCACTCGAAGCAATTGGAATGGTGGGCCTCGGCGTTTTCGCTGAGATAGACGATCACCGTGTTGTCCAGCATCGTGCCGTTGCCTTCGGGCACGCTGGCCAGTTGATCCATCAGCCGCGCGACCAGTTCCATGTGGAACCGACGGATCTTGATGGCCTTGGCGTCGGAATCGGGAACCTGGCCGTGGCCGATGTGGTGCTTGTTATCGTCGATTCCCAGGCCCTTGAAGGTGATTTCAAAATGCCGACTGCCCACGCCCGAGGCCAGCGTGACCACGTTGGTCATGCCGGTGATCAGGGCCATGGCGGCGATTTCAAAATGGGCATCCAGTCGGTCGGTCTCGACGTCCGAGGTGTACTTGTCGGTTTCGGGTCGGATCCGCTTGGGGTCGACGTCGCCCAATCGCGATTGGCGCTTGGCGATGGACTCGAAGGCGTGCCAGTACTGCTGGAGCTTTTCGCGCTCCGATCCGTGAAACTGGGCCTCGAGGTGTTTGATATCGTCGACCATGAAGTTCAGCAAATGCTGTTGCGTCTGGGCCTCGTCGCGGGGATTGCCGCGGAGGACCTTACGAAACAGAGTCTCGTAGGCAAGTTGGGGATTGGTGTAGATGGGGACTTTCTGATTCGGCCCGGCCGCCGAGCAATCGTAAATCACATCGCCCCGCGTATCCCGCGAGATTCCCAACCCCACATGCTGAAACACACCGGGAATCCGCCGAGCGAGGGCCGCGTCGATGGTCTCGGCGCGGGGTCCGCCGTTGCGGGGATAACAACCCAGGGCCCCGTATTCGTTCGAGTGCCCGCCGCCGCAGATCCGCCCGGAAAGGCCTTGAATGATGGTCAGGCGATCGCGGTGCTTGGTGAGCGGTTCCAGCGAAGGCGGCAGCGCCTGGTCGTCGGTCGAGAGCCGCACGTCCTGCAAGTGCTCGCCGACGGGCCGGGTGCGGTTGTTGACGCGCTTCCGCTCCCAGGGAATGCCCTCGGGTTGAATATGCTCGGGCCACAGGCCATTGCCTTCAACCAGGAACACAAAGCGAGGTTGTCGAGCGTCGACCCCGGCGGCTTCGGCCGTGACGCGATTGAGCAACGGGGCCAGCAGCACACCACCGCTGCCCAGCGACAGTTGCTTCAAAAACGCGCGGCGGTGACTTGCAAGAAAACGGCTCATGGGGGCACACTCCAAAATCGGGGCTATCTGTGAACGGTATCGGGTGTCGGGTGAGGTCGGGTCAGTCGTTTGCTGACTCGGGAAGTTCGGGATTCATCCGGTAAAGGAACGAGTCGCTGCTCAGCAGGCTGGTGACCAGCGCCTTGTAGCTGCCGCCCGAAGCGCGGTAGGCCTGATGGGCTTGTTGCAAAGTCTGGGCATCGCGGAGGGTCTCGTTGCGACCCAGGTAGAAGCGAAACACGTGCCGCACGAACACCTGCTCGACCCGCTCGGACTGGGCCAAGCGCTCAATCAGCTCAAAGGCATCGGCCACGGGACCGTCGAGACTGGCTTCGCCCGACTGCGTGATCGCGCCGTCGGTCCGCACGGGCTGTTCCAGCTCGCGCGTTCGCAAGCGGCCAAAGTGGTCGTAGGCCTCGAAGGGCATGCCCAGGGGGTTCATGCGTTGATGGCACTTCCAGCAATACTCGGCCCGCGTGACTTCGTAGCGCTCGCGTAAGGTCTTGTCGGGATCGTCGGGCACCACGGCATCCACGCTCACTGGCAAGTCGGGCACGGTGCTGCCCAGCAAACGCTCGCGCACCCACTTGCCACGGTGAACCGGATCATTATCGAAATTGCCCGAGTGGGCGATCAGCCAACTTGGCTGGGTCAAAATGCCCGCCCGCATCCGCGGAGGCAGCGTCACGAACTTCTCGCCGGTCGATTTGTAATCGGGCGACAATCCATAGATCCGGGCCAGATCTTCGCGGGCGATGTGAGCTTCGCCCGTGGTCAGCAGTTCATACAAGACGTTTTCGTCCCGTTCGACGATCTGCTTGATCAGGGCCGCCGTATCGCGGACCAAGTGATCGGCGAAGCTGGGCTGCTCTTTGAACACGCCCACGGCCTTTTGATAGTCGAAGAACTCGTCGAAGAACTCCAGCAATCGCGGCGTCTTGTCCAGCGGCTGTTCGAGCACCTGTTCCACAACCTGGGCCACTTGCTCGCGGCTGGCCAGTCGGTCGCCCTCGGCGGCTTGAAGCAGCGGGTGAAGGTTGTAGCGGTGCGGCCGATCGTGGGAGAGTGCGTAGCTGAGGGCGTAGGCGATCTCGTGGGGACTCAGCCGGCGACGGCCATGTTCATCGACGGGCCCCGCGCCGAGTTCCAGGCGATACACCGCCTCGGGCTTGAGCAATGGCACCGTCAGCGCCGCACGCACGGCTTGCTCGCGATTCACATCCTCGGCGATGCGGTGCATCAGCGCGACAATCCGGTCGAGTTCTTCCTCAGTGGGTTGACGATCGATGGTGCGTTGAAACTGATGGACCACCGCCGCCCGCACGACCTCGTCGCTGGGCGGGTTCTTGGGATCCAGCAGCGGCAAGAAGGCGGCTTCGGTCTGGCGATCCACTGGCACCAGCTTGCCGCCCTCCTGCTTGAAGGCGGTCTGCCGCTCGACCAGGTTCTGGGCGTTGCGAAGAATGATCTCGGCGGCCGATTCATCCACCCGGTACAGGGTGCTGTAGTCGCTGTAGTGCTGGTCGGGCAGCATCGAGAACGGCTGCGTGCCGCGGATGCGTTGGCCATAAGCCGCGGGTCGGAGCCGCCACAGCCGGACCTCGGTGGCCGGGGCCAAACGCGGTTGTTCGTTAAACAGGGCGGCGTGGTCGACGTAATTGCCATAGTTGGGCAACGTGAGCTTGTCTTCCACGATGGCGCCCGACTGACGCAACTGGTGGGTGATCCATTCCAGCACGGCCTGGCGTTCGTCGGTGTCGGGCTGCAGGCCCTCGGGGGGCGGCATCTCGCCGAGTTGCACGCGCTCGCGGATGCGGGACCAGGTCTCGCCGCCGAGCGCCGCGAAGTCGCCCACGCCCGCCAGGCGGAGATTGCCGTCGGGATCGTCGGCCCCGTGACAGTCGGTGCAGTAGCTTTTCAGAAACACCGCGACGACCGGCTCGGCCTGGACCACGGCGGTTGGGCCGAGGACGAAGGCTGCTCCCAGCGCGAGAGTCCAACCCAGGCCAAGTGCCAGGGTTGATGGTCGAGCCGCGGGCCGGCGTCGAACGGGGCGCGTGTTGGTCATGGGGTCGCGAGTCATCGGGATTCCGGCGGCAAGTACAACGCACGGCCCCAGGTGGCGGCATCCTGGAAGTTCCAGCCCGTGGCCTGGGGGTTCACAACATCAATGAGTTGGCCTTTCCAATTGCGGCCTTCGGGACCCGCCCAGTGGACCAGCCAGGTACATCCCAACTGGTCGCCGGGTTGGGGCGGGTCGTCGGCGGCATTCAACAGATGCCAGGGAATCGCGTATTCGGCGGTGTATCCCCAGCCGTCGGCATGTTTGCGGTAGGCGCCGCGATAACCTTCGGGATTGACCAGCCGTCCGTGTTGATCCATGCCGTATTTCACATGCAAACAGGCCGTGCCTTCGGGCTCATAGAACCACAGCACCAGAAACACGAGTTGATCGTTGCGATCCTCGGGACTCAACACGCGGACCGCGTCGGTTCCCGGCCCCTGGCCTTGCACGGGCCAACCCATTTGCCGATCGGTCGAGATCCGAAACGCCAGGCAGCCGCCGTTGCCATACAGATTCCGCTCTTCGTGCGGACTGACCGTGCTCCGCATGGGGAAGGGGTCACCGACAATCGCGCCGATGTACAAAGCCTGGTCGTCGTACATCATTGCGGCTTGCAAATGATAAAACGAATCGTACGGCGGTTCACAACGGCTGGTGAACTGACCGCTGAGATCCCAGTCGTCGAGCGCCCCGTCAATCGTGACCGTTTGCGGCGCCCTGGGAATACGGATCGCCTCGTGCGCAGGCTTGTTGTAGGGCGACACCCGGCGGCGGCTGGGATCGTGCGGGGCCTCGGGATCAGCCGGGTCGGGCAGATACCGCACAAACCGCTCGGGCCAGAAGTTCAGGGCCTGGGGCACAGTGTCGGCCCCCTTGGCAATCCGCACCGCCTCGCCCCCTTGCAAGCGTTGGCTGCGCGGACTGGCCGGCCGCGGCGATTTGAACTCGGCCACGACCTCGCCCGCATAAACCTGGACCTCGGTCCCGACCGTGTTGTGCGAATGCACACCGAACTCGGTGCCCAGGTCAATCACCTCGGCCTCGGTGGTCTCCAGCGTAAAGCCAATCGCCTGCGGTGGCACTCGGCAGACCACGCGGCCACTGTGCAAGAACCCCCGCATCGGCCCGACCAACTCCAAGTCAGCGGGTCCGGCGATCACCGCCCGCACACCATTGTCCAGGGCCAACTCCACCAACCCCGCCGCCAACCGCCACCGCCCAGCGCCGATCCGCTGGCCCACGGCGGGGCCCTCGTCGTCGCGATAGCGGGCGCCGACCGCGTCCACCACCCGACCGAAACCCTCGGTGGCATCGGCGACATCCGCCGTGGTCGAATCGTGCTGGGGTCGCGGTTCCCACACCGCGGGCAGCACCGCCGCCAGCAGCAAGCCCACCGCCAACACGCCAGCGGCCGACCAGCCAAGAACTGCCAGCCAACCCGTTCTCGGTCGATGGCCCACACCGGGCGATGCGTTGGGCGGGGCCTCGGCGGCATCCGCCGACATTCCGTCTCGCGGGCCTGCGGGCGTAGCACCCCGAAAGGCCCAACACAGGCCCGCGTGGGTGTCCAAGTAATCCAGCCACGCCTCCTGAGCGGCCGCGTCCTCGGCCAGCCAACGGTTGAGCCGCTCGATCTCCCGCTCGGTCGCGCGGTGGTCGATCACCGCATCGGCCAGGGTCTGCAAATCCCGCAACGTCTCGGCTTTCATGCCAAACCCTCCCCGGCCAACCGCCGTGCAATGCAGGCGTGCAACGAGGCCCGAATCCGCCCGAGGGATTTGTAAATCGCGTTGCTGGTGGCTCCGGCCTGCTGGGCGAGTTGCTCGATGGACTCCCAACCGCCGTAGTATCGCTCAATCAATCGCCGCTGCTCGCTGGCCAGACCCTCAAGACAGGCCTGCAGGGCCTCGCGGCGCGCGTCGGGGCGTTCCAATCGCTGGCGGCTGCGGGCGTCGAGCTGTTCAACGACGGCCTCGTCCAGGGCGATGGGTCGCGTGGGGTGCTTTCGGCGGAAGTTGCGGATGTGGTTGTAGGCGATTCCGCAGGCCCAGGGAAAGAAGTCGAGGGCCGGATCGTACCGCTCCCAGTGCTCCCACAGGGTCAGGCAGGTCTGCTGAAACAGATCCTCGGCGTCGGATCGCCGACCGACCATCGAGACGATATAGCGAAACACCCGATCCTGGTTGCGGACCAGTCGCTCGGCAAATTGCTGATGCTTGTTCGAATCCACGAGGGGGCCCGGCGTGCGGCTGACGGCAAAAGAGGACTGTATTCCCCCTGTATTGTCGCCGGCGGGCCGCTGTTGGCCGAGAAATCGGGAAAAAAGGCGTCTCGCCCCGGGGGGCAGCCGGGGGCAAGACGCCTAACCTGTTTAACCAAATCCACTTACGACGACAATGCGTCTTCGGATCGCGGGCTCAGGCCTCTTCGGTCCGCAAGGCGGGCACAAAGCCGGGTTCCACCGGAGCGGGGATCGTCAGGCGGTCGCGGGCCCGCAACCGGAACACGGCCCGATGCAGCCACACGAGGCTCACCAGGGTGATGGCCAGCAGGATGAAGAACATGAACACCGAGAACGCGGCGGCGACTCCGAGCGCCACGGCGGCGAACTTGACCAGAACG
>JBJHDE010000041.1:6805-10584 GCA_050486385.1 Planctomycetales bacterium
GGCCAGAAAGGCGGCTTGGGGGAAGTCGGTGGCTCGGCCCAGACCGCCGAACAGCTTAGGTAAGATGAACCCGCCCAATGCGCCGAGCAAGCCCACCAGCCCGCCGACGGCCCCTACGTCGCGGGGAAAGTACTGCGGAATGTAGGCGTAGACGCTGGCCTTGCCGATGCCCATGCCCACCGCCACGACAAACAACAGCAGGGTGAAGCTGACCACGCTCAGCGGCAACACGCTGGCCGGCAGACACAGCGGGATGGTGGCACAGGCCATGACCAGGAACACGCTGTAGGTCACGATCCGCGGGCCGAAGCGATCGCTCAGCCAACCGCCCAACGGTCGCAACAGGCTGGCGGGAAAAATGAACACGGCCGTCAGCAGCGCGGCGGTCGGCAGGCTCACACTGTAGGTGCTGACATAATAATTGGGCAACCAGGCCGAGAGCGCCACATACGCCCCGAAGACGACCACGTAATAAAAACTGAACCGCCAGACTTGCAGATACTTCAGCGGTTCGAGCAGTTCACGCAACGTGCGGCCCTGGGCGGGCCGGGGATCGACCTTGGGACACAGCAGCACAATCGCCGCCGCCGTGGCCAACAGCATGCCGGCATAAAACAAAGGCACAATCCGCCACTCGCCCGGAATCCAACCGTTGAGATAACCCGCCGCGGGTACCCAGGTCAGAATGCCGGGGATCAGCACGACCAACAACTTAGTGCCCGAGGCCCCGACGTTACCGGCCCCAAACACGCCCAAGGCCGTGCCTTTGTGCTCGGGCGGAAACCAGGCCGAGTTCCAGGCGATGCCCACCGAGAACGAATTACCCGCCAGACCGCATAAGGCCGCGCAGGCCAACAACTCCCAGTAGCTGTGCGCATAGGACATCCAGATGGTGGGAATCGCACAGCCCACCAACAGCAGCACCATCATATTCCGACCGCCAAAACGATCGGCCCAGATGCCAAAATTCAAACGCAACAAGGCTCCCGACAGAATCGCCACGGCCAGCAGCCATTCAAAACGCGATTCAATCGCCGCCGACAGCGCCTCGGGGGCCAGCGTCGCGGCCTGGCTGCCCAGCATCAATGCGGGGTCGGCCTTGATCTTCAGACCCAACACGCCCCACATCAGCCACACGGCAAACAGCGCCGTAAAGGCCCAAGTCGACAGCCACAGCACCCGCCAACGGTTGTGGGACTCCGAGGCAACGCGGAAGGTATCATTCATAAGTCAGGGGGAAACATCTCAAGTGTGACGGGTGGGGCCAGTCACAACGGTTCGTCATCGGCCGTCCAGGGTCGCACGGCCACCGCACAATTCTTGTAAGAAGGCTGCCGCGAGTAGGGATCGAAATGGGCTCGGGTCAGGCGATTGGTACACTCATAATGCATCGACATGAACACCTGCCCCGGAGCCACCGTGTAAGTGACAAAGGCCACCGCCACCAGGCTGCCGCGTTGCGACTTCACCACCACCCGCTCGTTCGGACGAATACCGGCCCGCCGGGCGTCGCTGGGATGCATCTCGATGTAGGGCACCGCGGGATAAAGTTTTCGCAACACTGGCGACTTGCTGGTCCGGGTCTGAGTGTGCCACTGCGAGGCCGTTCCGCGCCCAGTGAGCAACAGCAGCGGAAACTTTTCGTTGGGCGGCTCGGGCAAGGCCGCGGGCTCTTCAAACAGCAGCCGCGCCCGACCGTCGGCATGATAAAACCGGCCATCGCCAAACAGTCGTCGTTGCGGGGCCGGATCGCTCTCGTCTGCGGGATACGGCCATTGAACGCCGCTTCGCTGGTCGAGCATCGCATAGTCGGCAATCCCCGAGATGTCGCAGGGCTGCCCGCGCGACAGTTCCTTCAGAATTTGAAACACGGCCTCCGGGTGGGTCCAGCGCTGGAACATCGGCCCGCAACCCCAGGCCTCGGCGATCAAACGGAAAATGGAAAAGTCGGCCAGGGCCACCCCGGGCGCCCGGGCGACTTTCTTAATCAAGCCGACGCGACGTTCGCTATTGATAAACGTACCGTCCTTCTCGCCCCACGCGGCGGCCGGCAGCACCAGATCGGCCCGCTGGGCGGTCTCGGTTGTGTGGTACATGTCCTGCACGACCAGAAAGTCCAAACGCCCGAGGACGTCGCGGAGCATGTTCTGATTGATCCAGGAATGGGCCGGGTTGGTGGCAATGACCCACAGGCCGCGGATTTTCCGTGACAGGATGCCTTCGATAATCTGATCGTAGGCCCAGCTCGGCTGCTCGGGGATACGTGCCGGGTCGATGCCCAGCACCGTAGCCACGTGCCGGCGGTGATCGGGGTTTTCAAACGCCCGGCCGCCCAGCAGGTTGGTCGTATTGCTGAACAACCGCGATCCCATGGCGTTGCACTGACCGGTGATGCTGTTGGCTCCAGTGCCGGGTCGGCCGATATTGCCCGTTAACAACGCCAGGTTGATAATGCTCTGGGCGGCCCGCACGCCCTCGTAGCTTTGGTTGACGCCCATCGTCCACCAGAAACTCACCCGCTGGCCGCGATGGATGGTTTCCGCCAGGGCCAGCAATGTGGCCTGGTCCAGGCCAGTGGCCGCGGCGACCCGCTCGGGCGGAAAGCCCTCGACAAACGCGGCGAACTCTTCGTAACCTGTGGTGTGCGCGTTCACGAACTCGTGATCGACCCAGCCCTTTTGAATCAGCAGATGGGCCAATCCGTAAAACAAGGTTAAATCGCTCTTGGGCCGTAGCGGCACGTGCCGCGTGGCCGCCATGGCCGTTTCGGTCTTGCGGGGGTCGATAACAACAATCTCGGGCCGATGCCGGTTCCGCAGTACTCGCTGCCACAGGATGGGATGGGCAATGCACAGGTTCGAACCGACCAGCACGATGACGTCGGACTGTTCAAAATCGTCGTAGGTGTACGGCGGGGCATCGAACCCGAACGCCTGCTTGTACGCCACCACGCTGGTGGCCATGCACTGTCGGGTGTTGCCGTCGCCGTGAAGCATGCCCATGCCAAACTTGGCCAGGCTGCCCAGCAACGCCATTTCTTCGGTGGCGATCTGACCGGTGCTCAAGAAAGCAACCGCATCGTGGCCCCAGCGGTTTTGAATGGCCTGAAAGCGATCGCGAAACAGCTTGATCGCCGTGGTCCAGTCAACCGGTCGCATTCGGCCTTGAGGATCGCGGGCTAGAGGCGTGGTCGCCCGGTCGGTGGCGGTCAAGGCCGAGAGGGCCTCCCAGCCCTTGGGGCAGGCCATGCCGGAGTTGACGGGATAGTCGGTCGTGGGCGACAGGCCAATCGCCGCGCCGTCCTTAAGATGCACCGTGAGTGAACAGCCCGTCGAGCAATACCCACAGGTCATGGCCGTGGTGGCGTCGGGCATCGCCCGGGCCGGCAATTTGCCCAGGCCAAAGCCGCCGGGTTCGAGCAGCAGATCCTGGGTCAACGGTCCATCGGGGGCGCGAAACAGTTGCGCGAGCCCTTGAGCAATCGCCGAGGATGGTTCACGCGACGGTTTCACGTGGCGGGGGCTCCGGGCATTTTGGGGGCGACCACGGCCGTGAAGAACAGGGTGCGTTCCAGGATTTCGCCCAGGAAGTTCAAAACCAACATCATCGCGCCCAGGACCAACGGCAGGCTGGCGGAAACCGTCACGAGTTGCGGGCCTTGAGTCGCCAGAATGGCTGGCATTAGCACGCCGCCGATGCCACCGGTTATGAAACGAACTCCTGTCACACGGCCCAAGGGACGGGTCATCAGCCAGGCGGTCCGCCGCAAGGGCGTGAAG
>JBJHDE010000041.1:10594-17288 GCA_050486385.1 Planctomycetales bacterium
GTCTTGGCTCCCAGCCAGGCAAAAATACTGGCCTCGGTGAGCAGTTTCAAACTGGCTACGACGATCAGGGCGACGCACAATCCGCGACCGCTGGTCTGCAAAAAGCCCAGCAGTTCCGCTTTGCCCGACCAACCCGCCCAGGCCACCGCCAGCAGAAACACCACCGAAAGGCCCAACACCACCGCGCTAAGAAAGAACTTCCACAGCGTCGGCGCGGGGCTCCAGAACACCCGACGGGTGCTGGCGTAAATCATGGCCGAGCAGCCCACGCCCAACCCGCCCGAGACCACCACCGCAACACCCAGGGCCTGTTGCCAATGCGAGCCCAGATGCAAACCCAGGGCCGCCAGAACGGGCAGGCTGGCGTACAGCGTGGCCAAGGCGGCAAACAGCCCGAAGGCCAGGACCTCGCGGCTCAGCCAACTGGTCCGCCAGGCAATGACCGCCCGATACGCCAACCAGGGACGTCCCAAATGAAACACCGAGGCCAGCAGGCCCAGCATCCCCAATCCAAAGGCCGTGGCCCACGGCAGCCAGCGCCCGTCGCTCGCCGCATTGGCAAACATCGGGCGTCCCAGTCCGGCCAATAGCTGATCAATGAAGAACGCACCCACCGACATCTGCGTCAGCACCAGCATCCAGATCAGTGGTGGATGGCTGTGTTGGGGTGACACGCTGTAATAGTCGGCCGGTAACAAATTGGCCGGCAGGGGCTTGTTGGTCTTGTAAACAGTCGTGGGCAGCGTGGTCCCGGGCTCGGGCGCGCCTGGCAATAACAGATTGGCTTCGGCGTTTTCGGCCACCTGGTCACGACTGACGGTCGTCACACGGATGGCCTCGTTGGGACACGACTGCACACAGGCCGGGGCCTCGCCCACGGCCAGGCGGTGGCTACACAAATCGCACTTACGAACAATGCCTTTCGAGGGGCTGTACTTGGGCACATCGTAAGGACATTTCAAAATGCAATACTGGCAACCGATACACTGATCATCCAGGTGCCGCACGATGCCGGTGATGGGATCTTTCTCATAGGCCTCGACCGGGCAGCCATCCAGGCACGAGGGCTCCAAACAATGGTGGCAGGCCGTGGTCACATGCTGCAAGACGGGCAACTCGGTGCTGCCGCCATGCAACAGGCCCACCGCCCGCCAGGTCTCGTCCTCCTCCAGCCCATTCAAGTTGTGACAGGCCACCACGCAGGCTTTACAACCCGAGCAGGCATCCAGATCGACTTCAAAGGCGTATTGCTCGCCAGGCTGGGGTCGCTCCAGCGGGATGAGATTCTGGTAGTAGCGGGCCTGCACCGGCGGGGTGGCATGTTCGTACCACTGGGCAAACCGCTCGACGGCCGTGGTCTGTTGCTCGGCCAATAGCTCGGCCAACAACGGTGCGGGACCATCGCTCGATCGATCACCCGCCGGGCGGTGCGGTTCGAGATGCAAACCGGTCGACATGGTGGCGGGACCGTTTCCCAACGAGATTGGCAACGTGCTGGTGGATTGGGGCGGAGACCCGCCCGACACTCCAATGGGGCTCACCCAAGCAAATGGCATGCCTTGCTTCGTGGCAGCGGGGTCGCCACCGGAGGGCCGGCCGACGCAAGTCGTGGCCGTAGCATGAGAAATGCTTGGCCGATGCCGTGGCCCGCGGGCACCGCAAAGAGTGTCACACCCCGCGAAGCTGCCCAAACTCCGTGCAGCCGCCCCGCCCCGGACGCGCACTCTCACGGCGGGTCCGGCGAGGACAGAAGGACTCGCAAGCGAGACAAAGCCGCCTGGCCGCGGGGAAATCGCCAGCGATGACTGAACGAATGTTTCACGTGAAACAATTCGGTTCAGGCGGAAGCTCTCCCCTTGGCTTGCACGGGCCGCCAAGGACGTAAGATCTTGGACGCGTTGGGGTTAGCGCTTGGCGCGGGCAGCCGCCCCCCACGATCAATGAGGGGAAACCCTACTGCTCGCCTGGGGGTTCGTAGTCGAACTCTTTCCACTTCATGGGGCGGCGGAAGGGCTCAATCCGCAGGATGAGTTGCCCATCGTGGAACAATCGCACCGTGCCGGCACTCTCGCTGACGGCCACCGCCACGGCCTTGGTGTGCTTGGTGATCGCCGCCGCCGCCCAGTGCCGGGCCCCCAACCCTTTGCTCAGGGTGATGTGGCGGGCGGGGGCGTCGATAATCTGGCAGGCCGCCATCACCGTGCCATCGGCGCTAACGATCGTGGCTCCGTCGAGTTGGGCGATCTCCTTAATCCCCTCCTGAACCCGGCGATCGAACAGGTTGCGTTCCTCGCGGCGGTAACCCCGCACGGGATCGAATCCCGCGCTGCGGCAGTATTCCAGGACCTTGCGGTGATCGCCCACAACGAACAGCGTGCCCACCCGATGCCCCTCGCGGCCGTCGCGGCCAATCTCGACGGCCAGGTCGACCACGGCCTTGAGGGTATCCAGCGGAACGGTCATGCCCAGCGACTGCAAATCGCGGGGGCTGAGCCGCTCCAGGTGCTCGCCCAGATTGATGACGCTCATCGAATCGATCTGGTCGGCCTCGAAGCCGCTATACAAGGCGACGATCCGCGACGACGACCCAAGCTGATCCTGCGAGACCGCCCGCAACAGCACCTGGGCCAATCGTTCGTGGACGGGCCGATCCCCCTGCGGAAGGAGCATCGTGGGGACGTTGACCTTGCCAGCCTCTTCCAACTCGTCGGCGGTCTCGACGGCCACCAGCAGCTTGACCCCCTTAACCTGCTCAATCAGCCTTGGCCAATCGAGGGGGCCTTCGGCCAGCAACACCAAGGCCTCGCCTCGGACGCTCTCGCGGAGCGCGAGCGCCAAGGTCAACAGCGTGTGAAATCGGTCGCTGCTGTTGGTGTACTTCATGGCGGCGATACATACGGCCCCCCAACCGCCGAGCCATGCACGAGGCACGGTCCGCGATGCTGGGGGCACATCTGCCGGGCAAGGCGAGCTGCGGGAAGTGTTCCGATTCGCCTGGTCGAACCGAATGTCTCGCATCCTAAGGATTCTTCGCCCGCGAGGCAACGGTCGGAAAACGCCTCGCCTCCCCCCAATCCATTGATTCCTTCAGTCCCAATTGAGGGTCGCTCCGCTCTGGTACTCGGTCACCCGGGTCTCGAAGAAGTTCTTCTCCTTGGCCAGGTCCATCGTCTCGCTCATCCAGGGGAAGGGATTCGGCGAGCCATACTGCGTGGGCAGGCCGATCCGCTCCAACCGCCGATCGGCGATGTGCTGGACGTAGTCGCGAAACAGCCCCGCGTTCAACCCAAACACCCCGCGAGGCAGCACATCCTGGGCGTAGGCCACTTCCAACTCCACGGCCTGCCGCACCCGGTCAAGAATCTGCTCGCGAAACTCGGGCGTCCACAGCTCGGGATTCTCGGCCCGAATGCCGTTGATCAGGTCGATGCCAAAGTTCAGGTGGATCGACTCGTCCCGCAGGATGTACTGGAACTGCTCGCCGATGCCGGTCATCAGGTTGCGGCGGTGGAACGACAGCACCATCACGAAGCCGGTGTAGAAGAAGATGCCCTCCATGATCAGGTAGTAGCCGATCAGGTTCTTCAAAAACGCCTGGGCCCCCGCGAAACTCTCGGTCGAGAACTCGGGGTCCAGCACCTCGGCCGTCAGCTCCAGCTCCAGTTCGTCCTTGCGGGCGATGGCCGGGACCTCGTGATACATGTTGAACACCTCGCCCTCGTCCAGGCCGAGACTCTCGACGATGTACAAGAAGGTGTGGGAATGTACGGCCTCTTCAAAGGCCTGACGCAACAGGTACTGGCGACACTCGGCGTTGGTGACGTGCCGGAAGATGGCCAGCACCAGGTTGTTGCCCACCAGGCTCTCGGCGGTGGCAAAGAAGCCCAAGTTCCGCAGGATCACCCGCCGCTCGTCTTCCGAGAGTCGGTTCGACCGCCAGATCTCGATATCCTTGTTCATGGCCACTTCGGTCGGCATCCAATGGTTGGCGCACCCATTGAGATAATGCTCCCAGGCCCAACGGTACTTCAGCGGCATAAGCTGATTGACATCCACCTGGTGGCAGTTGATCAATCGCTTCTCCAAAGCGTTCACGCGCTGCGACTCGGGCGAGGTCCTAGAAAGCTGGGTAGAGACTGGATTCATGAGTGACCTGGGTTCTGAAGGAGGTAAAAAACTATGCTCGAAATGTCGACGAATCCCTGCGCAACACTTCGAACGAAATTCGTGGCACTGGTGGCTTGTCCACCAGTGTGTGGATCAGTCGGACAGTCCCGCCGTATACGTCCTGCGAAAGCCCTCGAACAGCACCGAAATGGCACGGAACCGCTGGCGTTATCAAACACTGGTGGACAAGCCACCAGTGCCACAAACGCTGTTCCCATACTTTTGCAGGAATCGATAATACAACACCCTCTTCTCTCCGCGTCTCCGTGTCTCCGTGAGTTCACACCGCCCGGAACACCCAGAAGATATCAGGCTTCAAATGCCCAGTCTCTTGAGTTCACGCGGCACTGGCGGCACGACTCATGTTCAAAGTGTTGCGCGGGTGTCAGTCATACGACAGCGGCCTTATTGACAGGCCTCGCAGGTGGGATCGTCCAGCCGGCAGGCGGCCGCGGTTGGATCGGCTTCGGCGTGGCGGTCGATTTGAATCTCGCTCGACGCGCTGCGGTTCTTCATCCAGCGCGGCTGCACGCCAAAACGGTTCACATCCAGGGTCGACTTCTCCACCTGGGTCGCCGCCAGCGTTCGTAAATAGTAGGTCGTCTTGAGCCCCAGCTTCCAGGCCAACATGTACATATCGTGCATCTTGCGGCCACTGGGTTCGGCCAGATACAGGTTCAACGATTGGCCCTGGTCCATCCATTTCTGGCGGCGGGCGGCACACTCAATCAGCCACCGCGGCTCAATCTCAAAAGCCGTCAAATACCGCTGGCGAATCTCGGGCGGAATCCGGCCAATCGCCTGCAACGACCCGTCGTGATACTTCAGCTCATCGCGTATCGCGGCGTCCCACAGCCCCCGGCGCTTCAACTCGTCGACCAAGGGACCGGTGACTTGCGTGAACTCGCCCGAGAGATTGCTCTTGGCATACAGGTGCTTGTAAGCCGGCTCGATCGACTGCGACACGCCGACAATCGTCGAGATGGTGGCCGTGGGGGCAATCGCCAGGACGTTGCTATTCCGCATGCCATGCCGGGCCACCGCATCGCGGACCACCTGCCAATCGAGCCGGGCCGAGCGGTCCACCGGCACCGGCTGACCGCGGTGCTGCTCCAGCAGCTCAATCGTATCCAGCGGCAGCAACCCGCGGTCCCACTTCGAGCCCGCGAACGTGGGATAGCGACCGCGTTCGCCGGCCAACTCGGCCGAGGCCAGAATCGCGTAGTAGGCAATCGCCTCCATGCTGCGATCGGCAAACTCGACGGCTTCCTGGCTGGCGTAGCTGTGCCCCAGGGCGTACAGGGCATCCTGAAAGCCCATCAGGCCCAGGCCCACGGGACGATGCCGCCGATTGGAATTGGCGGCTTCGGGTGTGGGGTAATAATTGATGTCGATCAAGTTATCCAGCATCCGCACGGCCGTGGTGATCGTCTCGCGGAGCCTGGCGTGATCCAGCTCGCCATTCACGATGTGCGCCGCCAGGTTGACCGAACCCAGATTGCAGACCGCGGTCTCATCGGCCGAGGTATTCAGCAGAATCTCGGTACACAGGTTGCTACTGTGAACCACGCCCACGTGATCCTGCGGCGAGCGGAGATTCGAGGGATCCTTGAACGTGACCCACGGGTGGCCCGTCTCGAACAGCCGCGACAGCATCTTCCGCCACAGATCCACAGCCGAGACCCGTCGGAACAGCCGCAGCTCGCCGGCATCGGCCAGCCGCTCGTAATGTTCGTAACGCTCTTCAAAGGCCGCCCCGTACAAATCGTGCAGATCAGGCACATCGTCGGGGCTGAACAACGTCCAGGCGGCGTTCTGCTCGACCCGTTTCATAAACAGGTCGGGAATCCAATTGGCGGTGTGCATGTCGTGCGTCCGCCGCCGCTCGTCGCCGGTGTTGCGGCGGAGGTCGAGAAACTCCTCGATATCCAAGTGCCAGGTCTCAAGGTAACTGCACACCGCGCCCTTCCGCTTGCCGCCCTGGTTCACCGCTACGGCGGCATCGTTGACGACCTTCAAAAAGGGGATCACGCCCTGGCTCTTGCCGTTGGTCCCTTGAATATGGGCGTTGGTCGCGCGGACGCTGGTCCAATCGTTCCCCAGCCCGCCGGCCCACTTGGAAAGCAAGGCGTTGTCGGACACCACCTTGAAAATGTGCGCCAGGTCGTCGCGGACCGTGCTCAGATAACACGAACTCAATTGCGGATGCAGCGTCCCCGAATTGAACAACGTGGGCGTCGCCGACGTGAAACGAAATGTCGACAGCATGTCGTAAAAGGCAATCGCACGCTGCTCGCGGTCGTCTTCGTTGAGCGCCAGCCCCATGGCGACCCGCATCCAAAAGTACTGCGGCGTCTCGATGCGGCGACCGTCGACATGCAGCAGGTAACGATCGTAAATCGCTTGCAGTCCCAGGTAGCGGAAGCCTTCATCCCGCAGCGGGTCCATCGCCTCGGCCAGGGCCGTCAGGTCGAAGTTCCGCAGCTCGGGCGTCAGCCGACCGGCGCGAACGCCATCAATCACATAA
>JBJHDE010000042.1:0-2588 GCA_050486385.1 Planctomycetales bacterium
ACCGGTCCGCGGATCGATTACGTCTTCCCTCCCGCCGGCGTGCCGGGCGAGAAAAGCAAATTCACCCTCTTCGGACGCAATCTGCCGGGCGGCAAACCGACCGACATCACCCTCAATGGCCGACCGATTGAGAAGCTCGAAGTGGAAGTCAACGTGCCCAAGGGCCGCGCCACCCGCGAGCTGGACGGCGTGGGCTACCGCACGCCCGAGGAAGGCTTTCAAGACGCCTTTGCCTACCGCTTGAATGGCCCGAACGGGACGGTCTCCAATGCGGTGGCCATTGGCTACTGCGACGAGCCGTTGATCGTGGAGACCGCCGACAACAACACGCCCGAGACGGCCATGCCGCTGGAAGTGCCCTGCGAAGTGGCCGGGCAATTCTATCCGGCGGGCGATGTCGACTGGTACCGCTTCGAGGCCAAGCAGGGCGAGGAGTACTCGATCGAGGTGCTGAGCCATCGCCTGGGCCGGCCGACGGATCCGATTCTGTTCGTGCAGCAGGTGACGACCAAGGAGGACGGCACCGTCGAGGTCCGCGACTTGCAGACCCAGGACGATACCAACGCCCCGGACCTTCGCTTGGCCTTCGATACCTCGCACCGTGACCCCATCTGGCGGCTCAAGGCCCCGGCCGACGCGACCTATCGGGTCATGGTCCGCGACCTGGCCGGCTATGGGGATCGCCCGCAGAACGTGTATCGGCTGCGGATTGCCAAGCCCGAGCCCGACTACCGTTTGGTTGCCGTGCCGCGCAATCCCCTGGATCCCACGGCTCAGAACAAGTTCGACAGCCAGGCCGCCGTCGTCCGCCGGGGCGGCACGACTTGGCTGGATGTGCTGATCGATCGCCGCGACGGTTTCGATGCCCCGGTGACCCTGCGCGTGGAAGGGCTGCCCAAGGATCTGTCGTCTGCTCCGGTGATTCTGGGCCCCAACGTCAACTGGACCACGCTGGTGATTGCCGCCAGCGAGGATGCCGCCCCCTGGAGCGGCGAAGTCGAAGTGATTGGCACCGCCGAAGTGGCCGGCAAATCAATGGAGCGTCACGCCCGGGGTGGCTCGGTGATTTGGCCGGGCGTACAGAATCGCACGGTGGGGCAGTCGCGGGTGACCGAGCGGATCATGCTGAGCGTGACCTCGGCCGAGGTGGCCCCGTTCCGGGTCGAGATCGACACCAGCGAGATGTTCGAGACCTCGCGGGCGGGCGTGCTTAAGGTTCCCGTGCGGGTGGTCCGCCGTGGCGAGTTCAAGCAGGACGTGGCCCTGGCGGGTCAGGCCGTGCCCAAGGATTGGGAGGCCAAGAACTTGCAAATCAAGAAGGACGATTCCACGGCCGAGTTCGAGTTTGCCCCCAAGCCCACCGCCCCGGTAGGCATCCACACGGTTTATCTCGAAGCCCAGGGTAAAGACAACTACCAGCGGAATCCGGCGGCCGCCGAGGAGGCCCAGGAGCACGCCAAGGCCGCCGACGAGTACCTGAAGGAAATGACCACCGCCGAGGCCGAGGCCAAGAAGCGGAAGGACGAGGCCGATAAGGCGGTGCAGACCGCTCAGAAGGCCCTGCAAGACGCCGAGCGGGCCCTCAAGGCGGCTCAGGATCAGAAGGAAAAGAATCCCGAGGACGAAGAGGCCGCCAAGAAGGCCGACGAAGCCGCCGCCGCGTTGGAAGAGGCTCAAAAAACGCAGGCCGAGGCTCAGGAGGAGCAGCAGCAGTCCACCCAGGCCCTGACCGAGGCCACCGCCACCAAGCAGCAGGCCGACACCTGGAAGAAAGAGGTCGACGCCCGGACCAAGCAACTGACCGATGCGGCCAAGGCCAAGCAGCTCACCTTCTACGAAGCGACCGATCCGATCACGATTCACGTCCGCGAGGTGCCGGTCGAGGTCAAGCTCGACAGCCCCAGCGATGCGGTCGCCGCCGGCGGCAAGCTGGAGGTGCCCGTGGCCATCGAGCGGCTGTTTGACTTTGCCGACGAAGTCAGCTTCGAAGTCAAAGTCCCCAGCGGGGCCAAGCTCAAAGCCGACCGCCCCAAGGTCGAGAAAGACAAGTCCGATGGCATGTTGACCTTCGAGGTGGCCGAAGACGCCACGCCCGGCGTTTACGACCTGGAGGTCGAGGCCAGCTTGCGATTCAACAATCAGAACCTCAAGAGCAGTTTTCCGTTGCAGATTTCCGTGGCGCCCCAGAGTTGATTGGTGGGTGCTCGTCGCGGTGAATTGAACATTTCAACACGGCGTGGGGCGCCCTGGTGACCCGCGTCGAAGTTCCCTCCGGCCCCAAAAGCGTCATCATGCGAAGCTGCCTGGCGGTGGTGTGCATTGTCTGCCTGCTGGCTCCTTGGACCAGCCCGGCCTCGGCCGATCCTCTGCCCGTGAAGAGCGTGGATCGCCAGGAACCGGTGGACTTCGCCAAGGAGATTTTGCCCCTCCTCGATAACAACTGCGTGGCCTGCCACAACGAGTTCGAGGACAAAGGCGGCTTGGTGCTGGAAACGCCCGAGGCCATCCTCAAGGGCGGTCGCCGCGGACCGGGCATCGTCCCCGGAAAGCCCGACGACAGCCTGCTGATGCAGTTTGCGGCCCATCGC
>JBJHDE010000042.1:2598-6163 GCA_050486385.1 Planctomycetales bacterium
GGCAATAACGCCGGCGCCAAGAACCTGACGCCCGAGGAGTTGGGCCTGCTGGAGTTGTGGATTCGCCAGGGCGGAACCGGCGAGGTCGATCGGGCCCTGAAGGTCACCGATTGGCAACCCCTGCCGGCCGGCGTGAACCCCATCTTCGCCACGGCCGTCAGCCCCGATGGTCAATGGGCCGCGGCCAGTCGGGCCAACCAGGTGTTTCTGTATCACTTGCCCACCGGCAAGCTCATCACCCGACTGACCGATCCCGCGCTGTTGGAGGGCGATCTGTACGGGCCGCTCAAGCGGGGCGTGGCTCACCTGGACCTGGTCCAGAGCCTGGCCTTCAGCCCCGATGGCCGCTTGCTGGCCTCCGGCGGATTCCGCACCGCCAAGCTCTGGCGACGGCCCGACGGCGTGCGGGCGTTCGAACACGACAGCGGCCTCAAGGCCGTGGTCTCGACCGCCAGCAACATCGACGGATCACGGTTGGCCTTGGGCGGCGAAGACGGGTCGATTGTGCTGGTGAATGCCCACACCGGCGAGGCCCAGGCTTCGTTCAAGGCCCACGAGGCCGCCGTCAGCGGCGTGGCCTTCTCGACCGATGGAACCCGGCTGGTCAGCGCTTCGCTCGACAAGACCCTCAAGCTGTGGACCTTGGAAGACACCTCCGAACCCCTGAGCCTGGCCCTGGTCAGCGAGGCCCGGGCGGTGAGCTTCGCGGGTGAGAACGACGCCCTGGTGGCGGTCGGCCAAGAAGACAAGGCGATCACGGTCTGGGCGGTCGAGCAATTTGCCGGACCGGCCGACGAAGGCAAGGACGAGGCCAAGGACGACGACGAAGCCAACCAAGACGAAGCGGCCGAAGCAGAGCCGGCTCCGCCCGAGCCGCAGCGGACCCTTTCGGGGCATGGCCAACCGGTGACGTTGCTGGCCCGCGTGCCCGAGCAGGTCAATCAGGTGATCTCGGCGGGGCCCGATGGGTCGCTGCGTCACTGGGACGTGACCAATGGCAATTCCGTTCGCACGATGAACCACGGAGCGCCGGTGCAGGCCATCGCCGTGCGTCCCGACGGCAAGCAGTTTGCCTCGGCCAGCGAGAACGGCACGCTCCGGCTGTGGGACGCCTCGAACGGTCAGCAGAAGGGCGAGTTCCGCGGCGATGTCCGCTTGCAGCGGGCCCTGGCCGATGCCCGTAGCGTCGTCGAGCGGAACAAGCAGAAGCGGGATGCCGCCAAGAAGGTTCACGAGGACGCCGAGAAAGAGGTTCCCAAGGCCGCCGAGGCGCTCAAGAAGGCCGAGGAGGAGCAGAAGAAGACTCAGGAGGACTTCGAGAAGAAGGAAGCCGAGCTGGCTAAGATCCGCGAGACCAAGGAGAAGGCCGACGAGGCCGTGACCACGGCTCAGACCGAGGTCGACGCCGCCAAGAAGGCCCTGGAAGAAGCCGGCGACGACGAAGACAAGAAGAAGGCCGCCGACGAAGCCGTCAAGAAGGCCGAAGCCCAGCTCAAGCAGGCCCAGGACGAGGCCAAGAAGCACGAGAAGCCGTTTGAAGACGCCGAGAAGGCCTTCCAGACCGCCGAGGCCGAGAAGCAGCGGCACGATCGCACCCTGGAAGAAGCCAAGAAGCAACATGCCGCCGCTGAAGCGGCCGTGCCCGTCGCCGCCGAAGTGTTGGCCGCCGCCGAGAAGACGTTCACCGAATCCGAAGAGGCCGCCAAGCTGGCCGAAGAGACCGAGAAGGAGTCGCACGTGGCCAGGGTGGCCGTGGCCTACTCGGACGATGGCGCGGTGGTCGCCTCGGCCGATGCCCAGGGCGTGCTGCACACGTACTCGGCCCACGACACCGAGCCCAAAGCCATGGACGCCTGGGAAGCCAGCGACAAGGCCGATCGCGGGGTTGCGGCCCTGATGGCCCGTACCGATCAGGCCGGCTGGGTCTCGACCTTTGCCGATGGGCACACCGCCGGCTGGACCCTATGGCCCGACTGGCAGCTTGAGCGGACCATCGGGGCCATCGACGATCCCACGCAGTTGGTCCATCGCGTGTTGGCCCTGGGTTTCTCGAACGACGGCCGACTGCTGGCCACCGGTAGCGGCGATCCCTCGCGGAGCGGTGAACTCAAGGTCTGGAACGTCGAAGACGGTTCCCTGGTGCGGATGTTCCCCGACGCGCACAGCGACACGGTCTTCAGTGTGGCCTTTGACGGCGACGATCGGCTGTTGGCCAGTGGGGCCGCCGACAAGTTCGTCAAGATCCACGACATCAAAACCGGCGACTTGGTCCGCAGCCTCGAAGGTCACACGCACCATGTGCTGGGCGTGGATTGGAACACGCTCGGCGATACCCTGGTCAGCGCCGGAGCCGACGAAGTCATCAAGATCTGGAATCCCGAGACCGGCGAACAGCGCCGCACGATTCAGGGATTCCGCGGCCAGGTGACCGGCATCCGCCACGTGGCCGCCAAGGACGAGATCGTGACCGTCTCGGGCGATAAGACCGTGCGTCGCAATCGGCCGTCCAACGGTTCGCAGGTCCGGCAGTACGCCGGAGCCGACGACTATCTCAACGCCGTGGCGATCACGCCGGATGGCACCATCGTCGTTGCCGGAGGCATCGGCAGCGTGTTGCGGGTGTGGAACGGCGACAACGGCCAGGTGCTGTTCAACTTTGAACCGCCGGCCACGACCACCGACGAGCTGGCCGGCGGCGAGTGAGCCCTGTTGCGACGGTCGGCGGCGTGCGACCCTACACCCGTCGGGCCAGGGCCACGCGATCGTGACCGCCGGAATCGCGGACGGCCTGCAGCCATTGATAACGCGGGTCGTTGGCGATCAGGGCCTCGACGGCGGCTCGCTGCTGGTAGCCCATTTCCAGCAGCAGGTGGCCGCCGGGTCGCAGCAACGCGGCCCCCTGGTCGATGATCCGTTCGTGGAACTCGGTGCCCCGCGTGCCGGCTTCCATCGCCATCCGCGGTTCAAACCGGCGGACATCCTCCATCAGGCCGGGAATCTCGTCGCTTCGCAGGTAGGGCGGATTGCTGGCCAGAAAGTCAAACGGCTCCTCGCCCGCGACGCCTGTGAACAGGTCGCTTTCTACAAAGCGGATGCGTTCGGCCACGCCGTGACGCTGGGCGTTGCCCTGGGCGATGGCCAGGGCCTCGGGGCTCAGGTCCACGGCCACCACGTCGAGCCGCGGTTCCTGCTTGGCGGCGGTCACGGCAATCGCGCCGCTGCCGGTCCCCACGTCCAACAGCCGTAGCCGCTGCTCGCCCGGGGCCTGCTTGGCCAGATCCAGCAGGGTCGTGACCAGGTGCTCGGTATCGGGGCGGGGGATCAAGACCGCGGGCGAGACGGTGAACTCGAGGGTAAAGAAATCCTTGCGGCCCAGCAAATAGGCCACCGGCGCCCCTTCGGCCCGGCGGCGGACCAGCTCGCGGAAGGCCGTGCGGACTTCGTCCGAGGGCACTTCGTCCTGGGCCAGGTACAGGTCCATCCGCGATGAACCGCGGGCCTCGGCCAACAGCAAGTCGGCATCCAACTTGGGTGTGTCGGATCCGTGCTCGCTGAGGTACTTGGC
>JBJHDE010000042.1:6173-9005 GCA_050486385.1 Planctomycetales bacterium
GTCCGATCACGCGGCCCCCGGCCGGGGGTCGGGTGCTCGGCGCACGCCAGCTCGAGGTGCACCGCTTCCGGCTGGCGGGCGGTCCAGGCCAACAGGCGGCGGATCGTCCAGGCTTCCGTTTCTGGCATCGCGGCAAGACTCGTGAGAGAATCGTGGGGACCGAGGCCGCCGGGCGGGGAAATCAATCGACGCTTCCCACGGCCTCGCGATGCTGCTGACGCTCGTGTTCCAGCAAGGCGTCGATGACCAATTCCAGGTGACCGGCCAGGACCTGTTCCAACTTGTAAAGCGTGAAGTTGATGCGGTGGTCGGTGACGCGGTTTTCGGGGAAGTTGTAGGTGCGGATCTTCGCGCTGCGGTCGCCGGTGCCCACCTGGCTTTTGCGTTCGGCGGCTCGCTTGGCATCCTCGATCTGGCGAAAATGATCGTACAGGCGGGTCTTCATCACCCGCAGGGCCTTGGCGCGATTCTTGTGCTGGCTTTTCTCGTCCTGGCAGCTCACCACGATGCCGGTTTCCAGGTGCGTCAGCCGAATGGCGCTAGCCGTCTTGTTGACGTGTTGACCGCCCGGGCCGCTGGCGTTGAAGATGTCCTCGCGGTAGTCGTCCGGAGCGAGGTCAATTTCCACGTCTTCGGGCTCGGCCATCACGGCCACGGTGGCCGCCGAGGTGTGGACCCGGCCCTTGGCCTCGGTCTCGGGGACCCGCTGCACGCGGTGGACGCCGCTTTCGTACTTGAGATGCACAAAGCACCGCGGGCCTTCGACCCCGACGATGACTTCCTTCATGCCGCCCAGTTCGCTGGCCGTAAGCTCAAGCACTTCGAACGACCAGCCTTGGTCTTCGCAGTAGCGGCGGTACATCTCGAACAGGTCGCGGCTGAACAGCGCGGCTTCGTCGCCGCCGGTTCCCGCGCGAATCTCCAGCACGCAGCTCGTACGGCTGATGTCCTCGCCGCCCACGGTCAGGTCGAGTAACTCGTTCCAGCAGGCCTCGCGCCGCTGCTCAAGGTGGGGCAACTCCTCGGCGGCCAGCGTCCGCATGTCGGCGTCGTCGCCTTCCAACATCGAACGGGCTTCGGCCACCTGGCGGTTGAGATCCTTAAACTCGCCGTAGGCGGTGGCCACCTTGGCCAAAGCCCCCTGCTCGCGGGCCAAGGCCGACACCCGCACGCCATCGCTGAGCACCTCGGGATCCAAAAGCAGAGCCTGAATCTCGCGGTAGCGATGCAGTTGCTGTTCGAGAAGCTCCTTCATATCGGCCGCCACGGACTCCCTGGCCCGAGTGTCGCCGAATCACCCTCGGCTGGGCACGAGCCGTCTTCCCCAAGAGCCTCAGGCCTTGGGGGCCGACTTCTTCTTGAGACTGGAGTAGCCCGCCTTGAACTTGTTGCGGAACTTCTCGATTCGCCCTTCGGTATCTACGAACTTCTGCTTGCCCGTGTAGAACGGATGGCAGGCGTTGCAGATGTCGACCCGCAACTCGGGGCGGGTGCTCCGCGTGACGAACGTGTTGCCGCAACCGCAGGTGACCTGGGTCTCCATGTAGTTGGGATGGATGTCCTTCTTCATTGCGGCGATGAACCAAAAATTCGAGGAGATTCGTGCTGCTGGGACCATCTGGTTGGGGTCTGCCAAACCCGCTGGATTCCCCCGATTAGACTGGGGCTTTGGCCGGCGGGTTGGCAAACCGCAAATTTACCGCGCTCCGTGAGCCAACACAAGGGAGGCTCCCAGGTTTTCGCCCAATCGATGGGGCCGTGTGGGACCGTCTGGAGCGGCGGTTTCCTCGGGCTTGGCTCATTCGGCCAGCCAGTCGGGAAGCTGGCCGTCGCCGGTGGCCTGGCCTTCGATCACCCAAGCCAGATTGAACCGGGCGATGGTCCCGCCCGCGTACTGCTTCTCGCCCTCGCCGTGTTCAAACTGGAGGTAAATCCAACCCTCGCTGGGGGTGCGTGGGCGACCCGCCACGAGGGACGAATAGGCGGCCAGTCCCTCGTGGGCCAATCGCTTGATGGGCCAGGTCTTGCCTCCATCGAAGCTGGCCCACACGGTCAGCTTGATGCGTTCGTGCCCGTCGTGGTCGGCATTGCTGTACAGCAGAATATCGCGACCGGCGACCGGCAGCCGCTCGAATCCGCTGATCATGCCGAAGTGACCGTTGTAGTTCGCCCCCCGCGCCTGGCGGCCTCGGTAGCGGGGCCCATCGGGCAGGGTCTTCCACCACGACGCCTCGCCCCACGTCTGGCCGCCGTCGTTGCTGATGGCAAACAGCCGCTCGTGCCGCCAGGGCTCGTCTTTGTCGAACAGCCCTTGCCGGGCGGTGTGAATCAGTCGCCCGTCGGACAGCTCGACGATGCCGGCTTCGCCGGTGCCATCGACCGGGAAGGGATCGCCCACCTGCCAGGACCGGCCCTGATCGTCGCTGAACAACGTGGTGCTGTATCGCTCGGGTGTGTTGTTGTAGATCCGCCCAGCACGGACCAACCGCCCCGCGTGCTCTCCGTGCCGCAGGGTGATGCCGCGCTCGTTCATGTGCAGACTCGGGACGAAGCCTCGGGCGTCTTTGGCGAACTCGGCCTCCGTGCGCAGGCCATCGAGATCCCTGATGTTCATGTAGACCGCGTCGAGGGGGAAGTCCAGTCCGGCCGCCCGCGCGGCGATGACCACCTGTGAGCGGGCGGTCAGCAACTCAGGGCCCGCCAGGGACCAACTGGCCCCCAGATCCGCGACCAGGTCGCCCTCCTCCCCCGAGGCGAAGACGAGCGACGCCACCCGCGCGGAGGCTGTAGCCATCTCGTAGCCGTTGTGCAAGCCGAGGGCACTTTCGAGCG
>JBJHDE010000042.1:9015-17275 GCA_050486385.1 Planctomycetales bacterium
CTCGGCCTCCGTGGGCTGCCAGGTGCGACCGGAATCCTGACTGCGATACATCGTCCGGGGCGCGGTGGCCGCGTCGCGGGTTGGGTGCTCGGGGTGGACGAACACCAGCAGGTCGCCTGTTCGTTCATCGACCAGACCGCCGCCGCCGTGGATGCCGGGACCGACCTGGATGGGCGATTCCCAGGTGGTTCCTCCGTCGGGGCTGCGTCGCACCCGCAGGGTCTTGGTGCCCCAGGTGGCCACGACCGTTCCGTCGAGGGCCACCAGCACATTGGGAAATCGCTCACCCTCAAATAGCGGCGTAGCCTCGAAGGCGGGTTCCCCAAGGAACGGCTCGATGCCGGCCTCCTGGAGCTGCTCGGCCTGGGCGATGGTTTGGGCACCCAGCACCGTGGCCGCGGCGGCCAGGATGGCAAGATATCGCATCGGTTCAACCTCGCAGTTCGGGGCGATCAGGCGCAAGTCCGTGGATTCGAGTGTGCGCTGCGGCTCAGGCTCGGTCAATTCGGGCGGCTTCCGACGGGCCGCAAAAACTCGGCCAACCGCTGCATGGCGTGCGGCCATCGAGTAGACTGCCCGCGGCCCTCGAAACGCCCGTCCCGATTTGGATCCCCTGCGAGGAACACGATGAAACCGCATTCTGCTGAGGTGGCCTGGAACAAAGCGTTGGCACACATCGGGCGACGCCTGCACGGCGGCCTGGTCGCTTGCGGTGTGCTGGGCCTGCTGCTGGTGTTGCCAAGCCACGTCTGCGGTGAGGACCCGGCCGACCTGCCGGACTTGGCCTTGATTCCGCCCAAGGTCATTTTCGATATCGAGGCCAACCACGCGAAAGCGAGTCGCGGTTCGCAAGGTGTGGCGGCGCTGGAACGTGCCAAGAACGGTCGACTGTGGGCCTCGTGGTACACGAGCCGCGGTCGCCGCGGGGTGGAAAGCACCAACAGCTACTGCGTGCTGGCCACCAGCGATGACGACGGCCGCACCTGGAAAGAAACGCTGGTGTTGCAATCGGTTCAATACACCCACACTTACGACCCCTGTTTATGGATCGATCCTCAGGGCCGGATGTGGTACTTCTGGGCCCAGAGCGCAGGGTTGCAAGACGGGCGAATGGGCGTGTGGGCGATGGTCACCGAAGACCCCACGGTCGCATCGCCCGAGTGGACCGAACCCCGGCGGATTGCCAACGGCGTGATGCTGAACAAGCCCACGGTGTTAAGTAATGGCGACTGGTTGCTGCCGGTGGGCCTGTGGCGCGACAACACGAATGTGCCGAACATCGCCCTGGGCAATCGCGATCTGAGTCCCTACACCGCCGAGATGCTGATTCACGACCTGGGCGAGGAGCGCGGCTCGAATGTCTATCGCTCGCGGGACCAGGGACAAAGCTTCCAGCGGATTGGCCAGGTGCGGATCCCCGGCACCCGCGTGGACGAACACATGATTGTCGAGCGGAGCGACGGCAGCCTGTGGATGCTGTTACGAAACACGCGGGGCATGACGCAGAGCACCAGCACCGATGGTGGCCGCACCTGGAGCGAGGGTTCGTTGTACTTGGAAGGAGGAACCTACGCCAACAAGCGGTTTTTCCTGCGGCGGCTGCAATCCGGCGCGCTGCTGTTGGTCCGCAACAATCCGCCCACCGGCGGCGCCCGCACCCACATGACGGCCTTTATCTCCGATGACGACGGCCAGACCTGGAGCGATGGCTTGCTGCTGGACGAGCGCGAGAGTTCGTACCCCGATGGCACCCAGGCCGAGGATGGCACGATTTATTTGATCTACGATCATCAGCGCTACACCCAAAACCGGGCCGGCGACGAAGGCGTGGGCTCGGTGGTGTTCGCCACCTTTCATGAAGACGACATCCGCGCCGGTAGGCCCACCACCGACCGGGTCCGGCTGCGGCAGGTCATCTCGCAATTGCGTAACCTGGGCGATCCCCAGTAACGACTGTCGGGGCCACGGCGCAACGCAACGCTTACTGTTGCCTGCAAAAGTTTATGATCAGCATTTGTGGCACTGGTGGCTTGTCCACCAGTGTTTGATAACGCCTGCTAGGATTTCACGACTGCCCGCGAAGCTCCTCGAACATTGGCAAGATGTGCGGGACTGTCCGAGCGAGCCACACACTGGTGGACAAGCTACCAGTGCCACGAACTTCTTTTGCGGTATAGCGCAGGGATCGGTAATTCTCCTGATTCCGGCAGTCCATTCCGACAGGGGTCGCGTGACTCGGAGTGGTTTGTTGAGTGGACTTTGACAACACGGGGCAAACCGTTTGATCTCGGCACTGTTCGAAGAATTGCGGAGGGATCAGGAATCCCATGGGGAAAGCTCAAACCATCACTTTCCGGCGGTTGAGTGTCAGGGGGGTCGCACGGTGGCGGCGGTAACGCAGGGCGTAGGCCCGGTCGACGCACCAGCGGACCCGCTGTTCGGCCTCCTTGGCCAGGGCATGCTGATCGAGTGTGCGGCACTGCTCGGCCGGGATGGGCGGTCCAAACACAATTTGAATCGACCCGGTCGGATGCGGCAGCAGGCGGTTGCGGGGCCACACCTCGTAGGCCCCCGCGATGCCAACCGGAATCACCGGGCCACGCGACCGCTGGGCCAAGGTGGCAAACCCCGGCTTGAACGGCAGCAACTGTCCGTTGGGTGTTCGCGTGGCTTCAGGAAAAACCAACACCGAGCCGCCTCGGTGAAGGTCGCGGAGCGTGGTCTTCAATCCATCCAGCCCCAGGCCGTCCCGCTCAACGGGGATGGCCCCCAACGAGCGAATCAGCCAGCCCAGCGGCGGCCGAAACAATCCGCTACGCGCCAGAAAGCTCATCGGTTGGCGGTACCACATGGCCACCAAAACCGGATCAAAATGGCTCTGGTGATTGGCCACAAACACCGCCGGCCCGGCGGGCGGCAGATGCTCGCGACCTTCACAACGCACGCCGTAGAGGGTCACGCCGGTTAACAGCGACGCGACCCGGACGGATTCGTACCAAAGCTTTCCGCCCAGGGAACGGGTTGCCATGGGCCCCCTTCGCTGACCTTAGGGAGAAGAGTCAGGCGTGCTGCCGCTCGTAGACCAATTGCTCGAGCCGTTCGAGCACGTCTTGACTGGTCAGCCCATCGGTCGAGACCTCGATGGCGTCGTCTGCGGGACGGAGCGCTCCATAGGGGCGCTGTTCGTCTTGGCGATCGCGCTCGGTCTGCTGCGCCAAAACGGTGGCCAGATCCACCTGCCGACCTTGCCGCCGCATTTGCTCCTGCCGCCGTCGCGCCCGTTCTTCCGGACTGGCGGTCAGAAACAGCTTGACCTCGGCGTGCGGAAACACCACGGTGCCCTGATCGCGGCCCTCGGTCACCAAATCGCCAACATCGCCAAACTCCCGCTGGCGGGCGACCAACCACTGACGCACCGCCATGTTGTCGGCCGCATGTCGGGTGGCGGCCGTGACCTCGGGGCTTCGAATTGCCTCGGTCACATCCTCGCCGTCCAGCCACACCCGATCGTCGCTCAGTTCGAGGATCGAGCGTTCGGCCACCGCGGCGAGCGCCGGTGGATCGCTGAAATCGACACCCGCCCGCAAACCCGCCAGGGCCACGGCTCGATACATCGCCCCGGTATCGAGAAACCGGAACCCCAGGCGCTTCGCCAGGCGTCGCGCCGTGGTGCTTTTTCCTGCTCCGGCCGGTCCATCGATCGTGACGATCATCAGCACATGCCCGTGGCCCAATTACCAATCCTATTTCAGCAGTTTACGCCTTGGCCAATCCAAGGTCGAGGGGAGCGAGCGTTCGCCCGGCGTGCGGGCGGGTGCCCTCTGGCTGGGGCCAGCAACACGAAAGGCGTTGCCCGGGCAAAGATCCCAAGCAACGCCTTGTGTTGACTCGTGGTGATTGTCCGGGAGTTTGAGTCCCAGCCCACGAATAAGTCCTCCACCGCAATGCCGTGGCAACGGTAGTCCGAGAGCCCGCTTGCTAGGGGGGCACCTCACGCTCCAGGTCGCGACGTCCCGCAACAAGGCGGGCCTGTCTCGAAGCCGAAACGCTTGGCTCCCAACGGGTTCTGTATATCGGCTCACCGGCATTTCGTTGGCAACACGAACATGGCAGAGGCCGTCCGCAACTTCGAAACAAGCGACGAATCGCCGTTTTTGGGCCGCGGCTTTGAATCGTATCGGGTGATGCAACGAAGTGTCAACAACAAATCATAGGTCGCTAAGGACTTCGCAGCCCGCACAATCCCCGATGCAGGTTTCCGGCAATTCTTTTGGGCCAGGGCGACCCAATCGTTGTTGGGGACGCTCCGGGTCTTGGGTCGGGCAAAGGCATGCCACCGCCGCGGGGGGTGTCGGCGTCGCCCGTCGGAGCAGGAACGCGGTCAGTCGCCGTGGCCACCGGCGACGGGTTCCAGCTTGCCGTGGGGCGGGGCTGGCGATGGGGCTGGGGCCAGCCGTTCCACAACCTCGCTATGGGGGTGTCGGTAGCCGGCGGCGTGTTCGGCGGCCCTGCGTGTGATCCGCCCCGTATGGCCTTCGCTCCGGAGTTTGAAGTAGCCATCGGCAATCGCTTCGATCCACTCGGCCCGCTGGTGTCGGGGGTCGATCCACTCGGCGATCAGCCGTTGCCAACTCTGGGGCGGTTCGGCCAGCAATTGCTGCCAGCCCTCGTGGGCCCGCAGCGACTCGACCGCTTCGGCCAGCCGAGCCACATTGTGCTCGGAGGCCATCAATCCCGCCTCAAGCTGGGCGGCCATTTCGCGCAGCCATGCGGGCGATCCCACCTCGGCGGGTCGACGCGGCGACTGCTTGTTGCGAGTTTTCTTGCCACGACCTGACATGGCGAACCTCCTGGCTCGACTGGGACGTGGGGCCGTCCACCATCGAGACTCCTCGCCACAGCGCGGCGACCAACCGTTGGTCCTACGCCAGCCGGAGCCCGTTGAATCATTCTACCTGATGATCGGGCCCGGCGTCCAAAATCCACCCCGGTTTTGATGGTCGCAATCACAACTTTGTAGGGGAGAGTGTTGCCTCCAGTTGGGCAACACGCTGGGGATCGTAGTCGGCCGTCAGCAGGCGTTCGGCATTGGCTGCCGCCGAGGCCACGCCCCAGCGGAGGGCGTCCTCGACACTCTGGCCACGGCGATAGCCCAGCACAAAGCCCGCGGCAAAGCAGTCGCCCGACCCGATGGGATTAACCGGTGTGATCGCAGCCGCTGGCAGGGACCAGCGGGCCTTGTCGGGGGAGAAGCTCAGTCGGGTGAGTCGTGGTCCGTCGGTGACGGCCACTCCCAGGGCCCCGGCGTCATGCAGGGTGTCGATCGCCTCCCAGATGGCGGCCGCATCGTCGATGGGCCGTCCCAGCGACTGCTCCAGCTCGTGCCGATTGGGCTTCACGAATCGCGGACGCAACGGCAGGCAATCCATCAGCTCGGGCCCCACCAGGTCCAACAGCACCGGCCGCCCCAGGTGGGGATCCTCGGGCACCAGCGCCAGCAGGTCGCTGAACAACGTGCTGGGGGTTTCGGGCGGCAGGCTGCCGGTCAGCACCACGAAGCTGGCCTGTCGGGCCAGATCGGCGAAGGTGGCCTTGAAGTTGCCCAGCTCGACGGCATTGAGTGTTCCGGCGGGGCCGACCAGCTCGGTGACTACGACGTCCGGCCCGGGTTGAATGAGCAGCGTGGTACACACGCGGGTGGCCGAGGCGATGTCGATCCACTCGGCCGCAACGCCGAGTTCGGCGAACTCGCGCCGGATGGACTCGCCGGCTGGTCCGCCCAACGGGCACAGACACAGGGTGTGTTCGCCCAGGCGATGCAGGGCGGCGGCCACATTGAGGACCTTGCCCGAGGCGAACCAATCGACCGATTCGGCTCGATTGACGTCACCCAGGACAAAGTTCTCGAACTGCATGACCTGCTGCCAGGCCGGTGAGAGACCCGCAACCAGAATCACAGAACGGTCTCCAAGAGGGCGAGGAGTTCCTTTTCGGAAAGCTCCTGAGGATTGCCTCGCAGGCTGTTGCCCTGCGAGGCGGTGACCAGCTCGGGCAGCATCGCGCGATCGACGCCCAGTTCGCCCAATCGCTGGGGAATTTGCATCTCGCGGGTCAGCGACTCGATGGCGGCAATCGCGCCGTCGGCGGCTTCGTCGGCGGTTGCGTAGGCCACGGTCGGCGTCAACACGGCCGCCAGGTGTGCCAGCTCGCTGGTGCGGACCGACTTGTTGACCCGCATGGCCACCGGCAGCATCGTCGCACAGGCCAGGCCATGCGGGGTGCCACACACCGAGCCCAACCCCGCCGCCACGCCATGGGCCAGCCCCAGGCCGCAGTTGGCCAAGGCCATCCCCGACAACAACGCGGCATGGGCCAGGTTTTCACGAGCCCAGCGGGTGCTGGGTTCGGCCACGGCCGCCCGCAGCGCGGGAACCGCCATCGCCAGGGCTTGCAGACACAATGCCTGGGGAATGCGGCTGGCCCGACGGGTGAGATAGCTTTCGATCAATTGGGTGATGGCATCCAGACCGCTGGCGGCGGTCACCGCGGCGGGAAGTCCCGTGGCCAGCTCGGGATCGATCAGCACGACGCGGGCCAGCAGCCGCTCGTCGCGGAGACTCTTCTTGAACGGTTCGTTGTCGCCGCTGATGACGGCGTTCTTGGTGGCTTCGCTGCCGGTGCCGCCGGTGGTGGGCATCGCCATCAGGGCCAAGGGCGGTTCGCTCAGCGTCCGCCCCGAGCCCACGCCTTCCAGAAACTCCCGCACGCTGGGTTGGCCCTCCTGCGTGACCAACCCCGCCACGGCTTTGCCCAAATCCAGGGCCGAACCCCCGCCAATCGCCACCACAAAGTCGTCGGGACGCGGACCCTGTCCCAGAAAGCGGGCGTCGCGGGCATGGGCCACGGCCCGATCGACATCGCCCACGGTGGGTTCGCGGCTGATGCGGGCAGCCAGGTGGACCTCGATGCCGGCCTCGCGAAGACTGTTGCGGATTTCGGCCAGAAAGCCGGAATGCTCCAGCGTCCGCGAGCCGACGACCAACAGCGCCCGCCGTCCCAGGCCACGGCCCAGGCTGCCGGCTTCGCTGCGGCGTCCCCAACCGAACACGATTTTGCCGGGCACCACGAAGTCGTAGCGGAATTGCGGCACTTCGATCATGGCCTTGAATCGTGCGTCCCGGTCATGCGTGCAATGGTCAAGCGGATGCCAAGCGAGGGACCGCTGGGCGAGCGAGGTTCGCAGGACCCTTCGGGCGGAAGCGGTCCTGCCAGCCGGTTTGCGACCCGCCGCTCCCGGGTCAAACACCTGCAGCAAATAACCAGGGAGCGGCCAGGCCCACGGCAAATCAGTCGCGGGGCAGTTCGCGGACGTAGATGTTCTTGAAGTACAGCGGATCGCCGTGGCTTTGCAGCTCCAGCGGGCCGGTTTCGTAGATCGGCTTGTCGCGTTCCCAGTAGTTCTCGAGCACGACCTCGTCGACCACCAGTTTGCCATTGAGCTTGACGGTGACCTTGTCGCCGACCATGCGGATGAACATCGTGTTCCACTCGCCCACGGGCTTGTCGGCGTTCTCCAGGGGCTTGCTGGAGTGTTGCTTGTTGTTCCACAGGGCGCCGGATCCCTCGGGATTGGCCTGGCCGTCCCAAATCTGGACCTGCGGGGTCCCGCGGAGATACACGCCGCTGTCGCCCTTGGGCTCGATCTTCCAATCCAGATACAGCTCGAAGTCGGCGTAGTCCTTGACCGTGCAGAGGT
Source organism: Planctomycetales bacterium (assembly GCA_050486385.1). GTDB lineage: Bacteria > Planctomycetota > Planctomycetia > Pirellulales > Pb10988 > JBJHDE01. Next base: position 16,772 of record JBJHDE010000042.1, read on the forward strand.
TTTGCCCCTTGCCATCAAACACCAGCACGCCGTCTTGCACGGTCCAGTGGGCTCGCATCTTCTCGTCGGCGGCCTGCTGCTTGGCGGCCAATTCATCCGGCGCCATCGTCGGCCGGGTCTTGGGATTGCCCACCAGACCCTGCCAGTTGGTCAGATCGCGACCGTTGAACAGTGCGGTGAAGCCGTCGGGCGGGGTGTTGTCGGGACGCTTGGCATCGTCGGCCCAGGCCAACGAGCCACTGACAACCACGCACGCACACAGAGCCAAAAGAGGACGCATGAGGGGCCTCGCGGGACGAGGGAAGGGAAATCACAGCCGCTCGCCATGCTAAGCCGGCACCCCGGCGGCTGCAACCAAGGCGCGCCCGGGGCGGCTCGCCCGGCGAAAGCCACAAGGAATCCCTCGACCTCGCCGCGGTCGCGGCGGCGGCCGGCGGCGTCACCAGCCTGGTCTGCCCCCCCGACACCGACCCGCCCATCGACAGCGTCGCCGGGCTGGAATTC
>JBJHDE010000043.1:0-16046 GCA_050486385.1 Planctomycetales bacterium
CCGTAGACCAAGTTCACGCCACCCACCAGGTCGATTCCCAGCCGGGGACTCTTGGTCGACAGAATGACGACGCTGATCCCGATCGAGAAGAAGATCAAAAACAGCTTCCAGCCGTAACCTTCTTCCAGGCGGAGCCTCCGCACCATGGCCCAGGACAACAGTCCGGGAATGACGAAGGCGGCCAGAATAACCGTCAAAGCAATCAGAGGGCCTGACATCGGGTGAATCAACCTGCCGTGGAAACGGAGGCGGCGGAGGGCGATCCGTCGCCGTGGGTGAGTTAGGGCGGCCGTCGAAGCTCATACGTGCGGCTTCGGCCATCCGCGGGTGTTTGTGTCTGTCCGCCGGTTCATCTTCGGTGAGTCACCGCAGGTGGTCGGGCGGGGCCACTTCCAAGCCGAGGGCCGAACGGCCGAAGCGGGTCAGGCGCTTGCGGCGGGCGGGGTCGTGGCGTCGGTCTTTTCGTCCTCCAACTTGCCGCGAACCGCTGACCGGAGGATCTCGATCTTCGACTCCCCGGTGCGGATCGACAGCCGCTGGCCATCGTTGCTGAGGCTGGCGATCGTGCCGACGATGCCCGAATGCGTGACGATGCGATCGTTCTTCTTCAAGCCTTCGAGCAGATCCCGCCGCTCGTCGACCTCACGGCGATTGCCGCGGACCACGATCGTCATGTACAGCAACAGGATGATCGTGATCGGAAACACAAACGCCCAGAAGAAGTCATCCATCGGCAGGCAAGGTTCACCAAGGGCAGAGTCCGACAGCCGGAACACGCATCTTACGTTTCTCCCCCCAAACCCACAAGGCCGGCCTAAGCCGAACAACCGCAACGCTCAACGACCAGCAATTCCCCAAGTCGATTGGGTCGCCCAGCCCACCGGCCCGCTCAGTAGAGCCTGCGGGTGGGAACCCCCAATTCAGGTCCGTCCTGAATCCGGTAAGCCTGGGTCGGCGTGATGGGCACATCGGCCGGCACCCTCACCAAGTCGGGGTAGAAGTCCAACCGCCACAGGCTCCAGCGATCGGCATCGTCGACCTTGGGATCCTGCGAGGCGTCGACCAACTCCACTTGCCCATAATGCACCAGGTCCTCGGCCGAGCGGGCACGCCCCACCACCCACACGCTGGGTGCGGTGATCCGCTCGTCCAGCAAGAAGGTCCGATTGTGCAGCAGCGTTGTGCCCCGCGGCAGGTAGAACAACGCTCGGAACGGCGACAACGCTTCGTCGGTTCCATCCACAAACACCGGTTCGCCATGAAAGTGAACCTGGGCCCGTTGCAGGAATTCGGTATCCGGGCGATAGCGATCGAAGTAGTAGTTCGTATACATGTGCCCGGTGGCATAGACCACCACACACGTGGCCAGCAGGGTTCCCACGGCGGCCCGAGGTTGCGGCAGGAAGGACCCGACCCAAGCGGCGAGCACGGCCAACCCCACCACGAGCATGGCCACCGGCGGAATCCACTCGGGACCAGGAATCCGCGAGCCAGCGACAAAGATCGCCACGGCCGCGGCTCCTCCCAGGCCCACGCCCCAGGCCGGGTGTTTCACCCACCGCGGCCAGGCGAGAGTCTGCCGCCAGAGCCATCGCCCCCCCAATGCGGCCAAGACACCCCACGGGGCGAGCGCCGGCACCAGGTAATGGTGATGCTTGCCGCTGGGGATGCTCAGAACGAGAACCGTCAGCAGGCTCCAGCAGAGCAGAAACCGCTCGGGCGATTCGGCCTGGCTCAGCCCGCGACGAGAGACCACGGCCAAGCCGGCCACGGCCAGGAAGGTCCAGGGCAGAATGGCCCAGGGCACGGTGGCCACGTAGTACCACCAGGGATCGTCGAAGGTGCTGCCGTCCAGTCGCCCGCGGACGTCGAAGCCCATGATTTGCAGGACATCGGGATAAGTCAGATAGGCGGCCAGCGGCCAACTCAGGGCCAGCACCGCGAATACGGCCCACCCCGGCAGCCACACGTAGCGCCGCATGCGGTTCCAATCCAGGGTGCCCAGCAACCAGGCCACCATGGGCACCAGGGCGACCACGGCGGCAAAGAACAGGCCCTTGACCCAATTGCTCAGGCCCAGCACGACGAACAGGCCCAACACGGTCCACGCCCGGGGTCCGCAGAAGTTGAGCAGTTCGCGGCCCAGCCAAGTGAACAGGCCGGCTTTGGGGGCCGCGTTGTCGACGACGCCGCGACCCTTGCCGAATTCGAGGTGGACGAACAGCGCGAGGGCGGCCATGACCACGGCGGCCAGGTAGGCCTCTTCCTCGGCCAGCCAGGCATAGCGGACAAATTCAAATTGGGTGGCCAGCATCAGTCCCGACAGCAGGCCGATTCCCCGCCCAAACAGGGTGCTGGCCACTTGGGCCAACAGCAGCACGCTCAGGGTTGCTAGCAGCGCTGGCGGCAGGCGAAAGACCCATTCTTGGTCGGTCACGCCGATGGCTGCCACCGTGGCACAGGTGATCCAGTGCGGCAACGGCGGACGCTCCATCCACGGCCGACCGCCACTGGTCGGGAACAAGTATTGGCCGCTCTCGATCATCTCGAGGCTGGTCTGCGGCAGCCGGGCCTCGTGGACCGAGAGCACGCGGCCCCCAACCAGCGAGATGCCAAACAGCAGCAGGCAGAAAGCAACAAGCAGAATCGTATCGCCGCGGGACAAACGCCGCGCTTCGTCGACTGGGGGCATCCGTGCCTCGTCCACCGTGGGGAGTAAACGTCAACTGGGCCGCTTTCCAAGCGGCCCCTTGTGTCAGACCGGCCACATCGTCGGCCCGTCTGCCGCCAAGGCGGAACCCTGATCTAAGGATGAGCCGTGGCAGGTTGGGTCTTCTAGCCCCAACCGGCCCGCCCGGTCAAGGCATATTCGCGGGGTGGTGCGGGTGGGGCTGCGATCCACTCACCGCAGGTCGGAACCGGTGGCTTCGGAGCCGGTGGGGCAGGCCGCGCAGCAATGGCGGGTGCGAGCGCGATTCCAGAGGTGTGCGGTCACCAGGGCGATGCTGCCAGCGACAGTCATTGAGGTCTCACCCTGCGGGCCCCAGTAGTACAGACCAGCCGTCAACGCGGCGATCAACAGGCCCATGCCCCCCAGGCCCAGGCCAAGAATCGCCAACGAGCCGTGCGTCTGGAATCCATGCACAAAGGCCACCAGGGCCAACGGCACGACCAGGGCCAACATGCCGACGTGGATCCAAAAACCCGAGCCGTCGCAGCAGCCACCAGTGTGAGTGGCCATCATTTCGGCCGATACGTGGGTTTCCGACGAGCAGCACGCCGCGGCGGCAGCGGGCTCAACCGCGCAACAATCCTCAAGGCCTGCACTTGCGGCCGACGCCATGGCAGTCAACTCGTGGCAGCACTCCCCGTGGGCCAAGTCGTGCCCGCAAGCCGAGACCACGGCGGAAATGTCGCTGCCCGCTGCCTGGACCGGTTCGGCTCCGCGGACCACCAGCCAGGGCAGCGCCGCGAGAATCACCGGAAAAGCCAAACAGTGAACCATGCAGGCGGCCGAGGCAAAAATCCCCAGCCGGTCGACCCACATTCGGTTGCCTTCCATCGCAAAAGCCTTGTGTCGTCGTCGGTTGCGCGTGCGAACGCCCTCGTGGCCGCAAGGCGGCAGCCAAACCAGCTCAAGGAGACGATTCACACGCCCCCCGAATGGCAGAGTCTACCGCTGAACCACATGATTGTACGCACACGCAACTTGATTGCAAGAGCTGTTGCCAAGCGTTTGCGAGGAGCGGGGAGACCGTTCCCAAAGAACAAGGCCACATCAGGCCCCCATGGGAAGATCGGCCCAACGCCCCAACCGACCGACACGAGGCGGGAACCTCACTCCTCGCCCCGCTCACGAAGCCGCCAGAGCTTGACTTCCTCGTGGCTGGCGGTGGCCAGCAGGCGGCCGTCGGCCCGGATGGCTAAGGCGGTGATGTTCTGACCGTGAGCCCGAAAGCTGCCCACCTCGTCGCCGCTAGCAGTGTCCCACAGCTTGACAAAGCCCCGCTCACTGGCCGAGATCAATTGGCGGCCGTCGGGCGTAAACGCCAGGCCCGTCACATCGTCGGTGTGACCCGTCAGGCGGGCGACCGGCCGACCAGTTGTCGCCTCCCAGACTCCGATCGTGCGATCCCAGCTTCCCGAGGCAATCTGCTGACCATCGGGACGAAAGGCCACACTGCTGACCACCGCCCGATGGGCATCGATCGACAGCAGCTCCTGGCCCTGCTCGGCGTCCCAGACACGTAGACGATTCTCGCCGTCGCCGGACACAATCCGCCCACCCGCTGGGCTGAAGGCCACGGCGGTGATGTCGTATTCGTCTTCGCCCGCCAGCACGAACAGCTCCTTGCCGTTTTGGGCGTCCCACACCCGAAGCGTGTCGTCGCCGCTGCCCGAGGCGATGCGGCGACCATCGGGCCGGTAAACCACGGTGGTGATGGTCTCTTCGTGGCCTTTGTGGGTGGCGAGCAATTCGCCGTTTTCGGCGTTCCATTGCTTGAGGCTCCCATCCCAACCGCCCGACACAATCCGCTGTCCGTCGGGCCGCACGGCCACGGCGGTTGCGCCTTGGGACTGGGTGCGGATTGACCGCCGCAACTGGCCGGATTCCCCATCCCAAATCCGCAGGGAATCGTCCTCGCCGGCGGTGACCAGCCATTTGCCGTCGGGCGAGAAGGCCACGTCCAGCACCCAGCCCTCGTGGCCTTGGAGTGTCCGCCAGGCGGCGCCGACCGGATGGCCCACATCGGGCTGAGCGCTGACGCCACCCACAAGAAGGGTCATCGCGAGCACGCCCGCCCCCAGGCAAGCGAAATCGAACCGGCTGCCATGGCGCGACATGGGGACACACTCCTTCAACTCAGGTCACGGGTTGGCTGGTCCGCCAAGCCTAAGCCTATGGTATCGCCCGACCGCTGGGGCGGCGAGCACCAAGGATCCACCCCATGGATGGGCCGGAGCAAGCGGATTGCCCGCCAAGACGCTATCGGCCAAGGCGAACGGAATCGATCTCGCGTCGACTCCGCGAGATGGGCTACACTCAGATGTCGGTGACGGAGTGTGCCGTGACTGATTTCCGCAAAACCCTGGGAACGCCGGCTCCAACGTGGTTGGCCAGCGGCAGCGCGAGGCGGCAGGCGACCTCTTCCCGACATGTTTGCGGGCGTCAGCGAGTGTCCCCTTCTGGAACAAGGATCGAGGCAAATGAGCGTAGTGTTACGGACGGTGGCCGTGGCGGGGCTGTTGGGGGCCTGGATGGTGGCTCCGTTGCGGGCCGATACGCCCACGGTGCAGCAAGCCCTTTCGCTGAAGCCCAGCCAAAAGGGCGTCGAGATTGACACGCCCACTGGCGACGAAGTGGGCCAATGCACCATCCGCGTGGAGAAAAACGGTTCCAGCAGCGGCTGGGTCGTCGAAAAGCAGGATGGCACCATCCTCCGCCGCTTCACCGACACCAACGACGACAACGTCGTGGACCGTTGGTGCTACTTTCAAGATGGCGTCGAGGTCTATCGCGACATCGACCAGAGCTTCAACGGCAAGATCGACAACTTCCGCTGGCTCGGCCCGGCGGGCACCCGCTGGGGACAGGATACCACCGGCGACGGCAAACTGGACTCCTGGAAGCAGATCAGTGCCGAGGAAGTCTCGGCCGAAGTCGTGCAAGCCATCGCCGACAAAGACGCCACCCGCTTTCGTCGGGTGTTGCTGACCGAAAAGGAACTGGATGCCCTGGGGCTGCCCGAAGATCAGGCCGACACGCTTCGCAAGCAGTTGAGCGAGTTGCCGGCCAAATTCTCGGAGATGGTCGCCGGCGATTCGGGCCTGGAGCCCGGCAGCCGTTGGGTCCGTTTCGATGCCGTGCGGCCGGGCGTGTTGCCGGCCGGTCCCGAGGGCGGCAGCAAAGACGTGATTCTGTACGATGGGGCCTCGGCCGTGGTGCAGACGCCCGACCAGCAGTTCCAGATGGTGCAGTTGGGCAGCGTCATCAAGGTGGGCGACACCTGGAAGTTGGTCGATCTGCCGCGGACCCTGGAAGCGGGTCGGAGCGAGTTTGTGGCTTCGAGCATGTTCCACGCCCCTTCCGGTGGTCGTGGGCAAGAGGGAGCCAGCCCCGAGTTTCAGAAGCTGCTGGCCGATCTTGAAAAGCTGGACCAGCAGTTTGCCAATCGCGATAACTCGGCCGAGTACAGCCGGAAGCGGTCGGATCTGTTGTTTAAGCTCTTCGAAGCCGCCGGTTCGGCGGATGGTCGCGACGTGTGGGGCCGGCAGTATGCCGATACCGTCAGCGTGGCCGCACAGACCGGCCTGATGGATGACGGCGTCGAGCGGCTAGCCAGCTTCTTGACGCGGGTCAAGCGAACCGGCCCCCGGCCGTTGGTGGCCTATGCCACCTTCCGCCACATCATGACCGACTATGGCGTGGGAATTCAAAAGCCCAACCCCGACTTCGCCAAGATCCAGGAAACCTACCTGGAGCGGCTCAAGGAGTTTGTCGACCAGCACCCCAACACCAACGACACCGCCGAGGCGCTGCTCCAGCTTGGCATCACGTTGGAACTCAGCGGCCAGGACGACGATGCCAAAGGTTACTACAAGCAAGTCGCCGAGCGGTTCAGCGACAGCGAGCCGGCCAAGAAAGCCCAGGGCGCCTACAAGCGATTGGACTCGGTGGGCAAAACCATCAGCCTGACCGGCACCACGCTCTCGGGCAAGCAGTTTGACGTGAGCCGTGCTCGCGGCCGCATCGTGCTGATTGACTACTGGGCCACCTGGTGTCAGCCCTGCACGCAAGCGTTCGAGCCACTCAAGCAGTTGCAGGCCAAGTACGGCCAGCAGGGCTTTTTCGTGGTGGGCGTCAACCTCGACAGCAACCGCTCGGAGGCCGCCCAGTTTTTGAACACGAATCGCGTGCCCTGGGAGAGTTTGTTTGAACCCGGCGGACTGGAAAGTCGTCTGGCCAACGAACTGGGCATCCTCACGCTGCCCACCAAGATTCTGATCGATCAGCAGGGCCGCGTTGTGAACCGCAACGTCGAGATCAGCGAGCTTGAAGATCAGATCAAGGAGCTGCTGCGGCAGCAAGGCGGGCAGCAACCCGCGCAGCCCAACGCTCGGCCACCCGCCAGCCGGCCGCCCCAGCGCTGACGCGCGGTGCGTGCTTGACGCAAGGTCCCGACATCCGGCCGATTGGGCAGGTTTCGCACCCGCTCAATCGGCCGTGCTTTTTTGGTGCCCGCGTTTTCCACACAGCCCGCGTTGTGTTGACGGGCCGGGCGTGGTGCGACCACCGCTGACGGTGCCCGCGTGGCGGATCCGCCCCGAGTGGGATTGCGACAAAGCAGTGGCGATATCGGCCGGGCCCTGCCTTCAACAGCACGCCCCCTGCCCTCACAGCAGGCCGAAGGCCTCGAGCACCTGCCGCAGGTGGCCTTCTTGCTCGGGCGTCAGCTCGGTCATCGGCAGGCGAAGCTCACCGGTGTCGCGACCCAGGAGCTTCATCGCGCACTTCAAGGGGATGGGGTTGGTCGCCAGGCTCAGCATGTCGCGGCACAAGGGAAACAGCTTGTGGTGCATCAACTTGGCTTGCTTGACGTCGCCGTCTTCATAGGCGCCCAACAATTGCAACATGGCCTGCGGCACGATGTTGGCCACCACCGAGATCACCCCGCGGCCACCCACCGACAGCAGCGGCAACGTCATGCTGTCGTCGCCGGACAGCACCGTCAGGTCGGTTGATCCAATAATCTGCGAGGCCTGATCCAGGCTGCCGGTGGCTTCTTTCACGGCCTGGATCATCGGCAGCTCCGCCAGGCGGATGATCGTTTCGGGCTCCATATTCTTGGCGGTGCGGCCCGGAATGTTGTACACGCAGATCGGCAATCCCACCTTGGCCAAGGCTTCGAAGTGCCGGTAGAAGCCCTCTTGCGTGGGCTTGTTGTAATAGGGCGCCACCACCAACGCCCCGTCGGCACCAGCGGCCTGGGCCACGCGGGTCAGCCGCAGGGCCTCGTGGGTGCTGTTGCTGCCGGTGCCGGGCATGACCTTGACCCGCCCGTCGACGGTTTTGCAGACGAAGCGGATCACCTCGTCGTGCTCGTCGTGCGACAGGGTGGGGGCTTCGCCAGTGGTCCCCACCGGGCACAGGCCGTGGACACCGCTGTAGATCTGGTACTCGATCTGCTCGGCCAGGCGAGCGAAGTCGATCTTGCCGTTGCGAAACGGCGTCACCAGGGCCACGCTCAGGCCAGCGAATGCCTCGCCTCGGGTCGGTTGCATGACTCAGTCACCAGAAAGAAATGAAGGCGGGTCGCCAGCGGTCCACCGGCCAACTCACTCGGCCATCAGCAAATCGCCGGGGCTCTGCAGGTAGCCCTTGACGCTGTTCAAGAATCGCGCGGCATCGGCCCCGTCAATCAGTCGGTGATCGTAGCTCAGACTCAAGGGCATCATCTGCCGCGGCACGATCTGGTCGTTCTCAATCACCACCGGCAGCTTGCGGGTGCGGCCCAGCAGCAGAATCGCGCTCTCGGGGTAATTGATCACCGGCGTGGAGTAGGTCCCGCCAATGGCTCCCATGTTGCTGATGGTAAACGAGCCGCCCTGGGTGTCCTCGGCCGTGAACTTGCTGTGCCGGGCCTTGGACGCCAGATCACCCAGGTCGCGGGTGATCTCGGGGATGCCCTTCTTGTCTACGTCCCGCATCACCAGCACAACCAGACCGCGGTCGGTATCCACGGCGATGCCCACGTGGACGTACTCTTTGTAGGCGATCTTGCCACCCGCCACATCGATGCTGGCGTTGATCCGGGCGTGTTCTTTGAGCGACAACGCCACGGCCTTGATGATGAACGGCATCGTGGTCAGCTTGATGCCTTCGCCAATGCGGCTGGTGTCGATGCTCTTGCGGAGCCGCTCGAGGTCGGTCACGTCGGCATCGTCGAAATTCGTCAGGTGCGGGATGATCGTCTTCGAACGGCTCATCTGCCGCGCGATCGCCCGCCGCATCTTGCTGAGCTTCTCGACCCGCACGGGACCAAACTTCTCGGGCTGGCCAATATCCTCGGCCACGCTGGGACCACCGCCACCGCCCGAGCCCGTGCCCTGCTGCTTGACGTAGGCCACCACGTCGTCGGGGGTGATCCGTCCACGCCGCCCCGTGCCAGAAATTTGACCCAGACCGACGTTGAACTGTCGGGCCAACCGCCGGGCGGCCGGGCCCGCGGCCACGGCCTCGTCGCCGGCGTCAGCCGCGTCGTTGTTGACCGCCGATGCGGGCAACTTCTGCGGTTCCTGCTGATGGCGGAGATTCTCGTCGACGGCCTGCTTGTCGGACTTTTCGTCCGAGGCGCCGTCGCCATCCTCCGACTTTTTCCGCGACTTGTCTTTCTTGCCCGACTTCGACGACTCGGCCTCGGTCTCGGTCTTTTGACCGTTCTCTCCCCCTTCAGCGGGGGCAATCATCATCAGGGCCTGGCCCACGTCGACGTCGTCGTTCTCGCTGACCAGCAGCTTCTCGACCGTGCCAGCATGCGGACACGGAACCTGAACGGTCGCCTTGTCGGTGGCCACCTCAAGCACCTCTTGGCCAGCCTCAATCGAGTCGCCTTCGGCAACCAAGAGACTGACAACTTCGCCGCTTTTGATGTCGGGGCCCAACTCGGGCAGCTTGAACTCGATAGCCATGCTGTCCGCTCCCGCGGCAAGCGGGGCGTTCGGAGGGAGCTTCTGGGATGCGGCCAAACCGCCGAAAGTGTGCCAAACAACGGGGTCGAGCAACACGCTAGAAGGTAACGCTGGCCTCGCATGCCGACAAGACGCCCCAGCCCGTCGCAGGCCCAGTGGCCGCTGCACCCCCCAGGCACAATCGCTAGGGCCTCACCCAGCCGCCACCCTGCCCTCCCCCGCTTGGATTCCCCTCGGGCCCGAAATGACGTTGAGCCCCAACCGCCTTGACCTCTATAGTCGCCACTCGCGATTGCTGCCCAAGGAGGGGATTCCGTGAACCTGGCGATCTTCCTGCCCACTTGGATTGGGGATGCCACGATGGCCACCCCGGTGCTTCGGGCGATGCGTACACATTACGGCCCACATGCCCGCATTCTGGGGGTGGGCCGACCCTACCTGAATGAACTGCTGGCTGGCACCAGTTGGCTGGACGAGTTTGTCCCGCTAGACACCAAGGCCCGCGATCCCAAGCTCCACACCGGGGCGGTGTTACGCAAACTCCGCGGCGAGCGGCTCGACGTGGCCTTGCTGCTCCGCAACAGCTTTCGCGAAGCCGCCCTGGCCTGGATGTCGGGCGCCCAGCGTCGGGTGGGCTATCGCATGTACTGGCGAGGCCCCTTGCTGACCGATGCCCTGGCCCCGCTGGGTCGAAATCCGCGGACCGAGCCCTATCGTATGGTCGACGCCTACGCCCAACTGGCCGAGCACCTGGGCTGTCCGCCGGTGAACCGCCGACTCGAACTGGCCACCACCCTGGAAGAGGACCACCTGGCCGATCAGGCCTTCCACCGCCTGGGCCTGGCAAGCGGCTCGCGGGTGATCGCCCTGAACTCCAGCGGGGCCTATGGGGCCGCCAAGCTGTGGCCCACCCCGCACTTTGCCCAGTTGGCACGGCGGATCGCCCGCGAATTGGACTATGACGTGCTGGTGATATGCGGTCCCAACGAGCGCGAGCGGGCCCTCGAAATCGCCCAACTGGCCGAACACCCCCGAGTCCACAGCCTGGCGGGCTTTCCGCTGTCGTTGGGGCTCAGCAAGGCGGTGCTGCGTCGGGTGCGGATGCTAGTGACCACCGACAGCGGACCGCGGAGCATGGCCGTGGCCTTCGACACGCCGCAAGTGGCCCTGTTCGGCCCAAGCTGGACCACCTGGAGCGAGAATCCCCACGCCCGGGAAGAACGCCTGCAATTGCCCCTGGACTGCGGACCCTGTCAGCGTCCGACCTGTCCGCTGAAGCATCACAACTGCATGACCCGGCTCTCGGTGAGCCAGGTGCTCTCGGCCATGGTGGCCCTGCTGCAACGCACCGAACCCCAAAGGCAGGTGGCATGAAGATCGCCTTGGTTCTGGATAGCTATGTGCCCGCCCGCGGCGGGGTCGAGCAATGGACCGCACGCTACGCGGCCTGGCTCACCCGGAATGGCCACCGGGTGTGGGTCGTGGCCGAGCGATTCTGCCCGCAGGCGGTTCGCGATACGCGAATTGTGCCAGTCGAGCTGCCGCGGACCTCGGACCGTCTGGCTCGGGCCGAACAAGCGGGCCACCTGGCCCAACAGCTCCGCGTCGATGTGGTCCACGATATGGGCCTGGGCTACCGCTGCGACGTCCTGCAGCCGCACGGCGGATCGTGGCTGGCCGGCCAACAGCGGAACCTGGCCTTGCTGCCGGCCTGGCAACGCCGCTGGAAAGCGACCATCGCCCCTTGGCTGCCCCGCTACCGGGCGTTCCGCAAGCTGATCGATCGGCAATACGCCCCCGGTGGCCCCATGGTGTTGGCCCTGTCGCGGATGGTGGCGGCCGACCTGCGGCGGTTGCACAATCTGCCCGACGCCCGCATGCGGCTGATCTACAACGGCGTGGACGTTTTGACCTTCACCCCCGACGCCCGCACCCGCCACCGCGAGCCCGTGCGGGCCAGTCTGAACCTAAGCCCCGAGGCGGTGTTGCTGCTGATCGTGGCACACAACTTCCGCCTCAAAGGCGTGCCGACGTTGATTCGGGCGTGTTCTGAACTGGCCGGTCGCGGGCACGATGTGCATGTGGCCGTCGCCGGCGGCAAACGGTTGGCCGCCTGGCAGCGGTACGCGGCAAGCTGGAGTGTGGCCGATCGCGTCCACTTTGTGGGCTCGGTGGCCGACCCGGTGCCCTGGTACGCGGCGGCCGATGTGTATGTGCAGCCGACCTACTACGATCCGTGCAGCTTGGTGGTGCTGGAAGCCCTGGCCTGTGGACTGCCCACGGTGACCAGCCAGTTCAACGGAGCGGGCGAGCTGATCACCCCCGGGCGTGAAGGCGAAATCGTGCAGGACCCCGGCGACCACTTCGAACTGGCCGCCGCCCTGGAGCCGTACTTCGACGACAAGCTCCGCGGCACCGCCGGTCAAGCCGCCCGACGGCTGGCCCTGGAGCACACCTTCGACCACAACGCCCGCCGCATCCTCGGCCTGTATCACGACCTGACCCATCCCCGCAGCCGCGCCGCGTGAAGCAGATTTCCGCGGGAACGGCACCTCTCAGGCGGTCGACGCCTGGCATGTCAGACCAGCCTGGCCTATTGGTTGCATATCGGGTGCCATGCCCACATCGTGAAGCAGCCTGGGCATGAGGCAGGGAGAGCAAACACCGCTGCTGAAGAGCTGGCACCGCCCGGCTATTCCTGAATACTCAGCTCAAACTCCTCGGCAACCGCATTCACCTTGCGAAGGACGAGCGCCCGGTCGCCAAGCGCCTTGCGGGTGATGGTGTCGGCTCGCTTGAGCGCCACGGTGGCCTGGTCCTTCTGGCCCAAACGTGCCTGGCAGCGGGCCAGCCGGACCAAGGGTTCCGCCAGGTGATAACTCGCCTCTCCGTAAAACGCCTCGGTTTCCTCAACCCCCTGCTCGGCCAGCTTCACCGCTTCGTCGAACCTGCCGTTCAGGTAGGCCACATCACTTTCCAGCCCAGGCAGCGAGACGCCCATCAACGGCCGATCTCCGAACGACTTCTTGACCTGTTCCTTAACCAGCTTCAACTGGTCCTGCGCCAGCCCCGCCTGCTTTCGCGCGCACATCACCTCCACCATCTTCGCCGCCGCCCGCAGCCGCCACATCCAATAGAGGTCGAAGTGGTCAGCAGGCTCAACTCGTTCAGAGAGCGCCTGGCCAAGCCAATGCCCCGCTTCTAAAACATCACTTCGCTCATCAAGATGATGTATCGCTCGAAGAAGCGCGAAATGAATTTTTCCAACACCCAAACAGTAGCCTGCAAGTTCCTCGACCTTGTCCATGCACCCCTCAAAGGCCTCAACCTCTCCTCGTAGTAGATGATGCTCCGCCATAAGACCGTAGCCGTGCCCCACGGGATGAAAACTGAGAAGCGAATACTCGTCGGCTGGTGGCCAGGACCTCACAACTTGACCCAGGTCAGAAAAGCCTGGCCATTCGCCAAACTCAAGTCGAACCTGCATCAGCCGACAGGTAGTCTCATAATACTCTCCGTGAAACTGAAGATTCCTTCTAATAAAGTTCTCGCAAATTCCACTGTAAACCTTTTCTGCGCGGTCCCGATTTCCCAGTATAGAATGCGCGATCGCATCAATACGCCTTTCTCGAAGCGCAAATGATGACAGATTGTCCGCGAACTTCAAGGCAGGGTTGTTATAGGAAATGCGCAGCTCAGCCCATTTGACCAGCGCCGATTCATCGCGCAGAGACAGCATTTTGCGATACGCCCTGGTGTCTCTTTCAAATCCCTCGGGGTCAGTTGTAAGAAACGTATCGAAAACCTGGCACTGCGACAAAACAATCTCTACAGCTGAGGTTTCAAGGCTCTCGTCGCCGAACATGATGACAAACCCCGCCTTGGCACGCTTAGCCGCAACGGCTCCTGCGCGAAAGTCCTTCTTACTCCAATGTTCCAGGATTACGTTCCATCGCCGACCCAGCTCGACTCGCCCAGCCTCCGAGCGTGTGATGACAAGTTCGTCGCCACTATCTTGGTCGTCGCCCAGGCACGCGGAATACGGGTGCGAGGGACACCAAACCAATAGCCCAACTGCCAGCGCGATGAACTGAGTACGCCAAGAATAGTTAACCATCGAATCAACCTCGACAAACCTTGGGTGCCCGAAACTCCGCATCATCATCCCGGGCGGAAAGGGGTGCGTGGGAATCCTAGAGGGTCTGGGAAGACGCGGTCAACCCGAACGACACGGCCACCCGGGAATCGATGCTCCACCAGGCGGCTCGCAAAGGCCCGAAGTCCGCCAGGAGCGGCAGGCCCAGACCGACCGCAGGCGGCCTTAGCATGCAGCCCTGGGGCTGGCAGCGGAAGTGCCCCTTGATCGAACAGCGGTGGCCCAACTTTTTGGGAGAACAAGCACCAACCCCGAGCCGAGTCGAGCGAATTCCAGCATCTCGCCGCGGGTTGCTAGGTGGAACGGGTGTGGGATACTGGACCCCATGCCCACCCTGCTTCGCGATGTGGGCATGGCACCCGGGCGTGTCACAGTAGTGGAAAGCCATGGCAATTCGCTACGGCTGTTGGCTCACTGACACCTACTGAATCATGGCGGACTTCGCTCTGGGTTCACCCCAGCGCAGTCTGGACAATCTCACACAAAGCTGGTCGGATGAAGAGCTTTTACTACGCTAGGTTGGAATCGTTCTTGGAAAGCTTGCCAGGCATCTTCCCTCCGACTCCTCCTCGAATACCCTCCACTCTCATGGTCGACGGAGAGGAGTGGCAAGAGAGCTGGCGAACCGAGTTAACCCCCAAGGGGCTTGAAACCAGCTTTCGGGCAACGTTTAATATTCCCGGCAACGAGACCGCGTCATTAAAGTATTGGCTGCCTCTTTGGCTTAAGCACTTTTCACTTCGCTCAGAGGTTGCCGACGATGAATTCAATACTTACTTCCATACTGGGTTAATTTACGACGACGGAATGCTGGCCAGGTGTTTGCGAACTTGTGAATGGACGAGATGGCCAAGTAGCGAAGTATCTGCAATTTGGCGGTGGATTGAACTGTGGCAAGGAGTGGCCGTGGGGCCGGAAACTGGCACGACTGATTTCCTGCGCCCCGGTTTCCATGCGAGGTTTTTAGTCGACCTTGATGTGCCCGTTGTTGAATTTTTGCAGCCATTCATGATTTCTGGCAATGCAAGTGCGATTGCGGATATCTTTGACTATGTCGGATTTTTCACCGAGTTTAGTCAATGGCGCGAATTGAGCGAGTTTCAAAGAGACGCCTATACTTGGATCCTCTCCCCTTCAGTTCACAAGTTCTTAAGCGAGGCGAGCGAAAATCCCGCAGACGCGCTTTTGTCGGTCGCTCCTACCTGGCGATGGCTGATTGACATAGTGCAGAAGCAGTTCACCTGGATCAATAGCCATGAGGATGTCCTGGATGATCAACTTAGGCGATGGATGCAAGATTGGAACAATTACATGCCAACGACTTTTGGCTGTCCGTAGCATTCTCCGCATCCCGCACAATAACTTATCCTGCGGCAGGAGATACTAAACCCCATGCCCACCTAGGCGAGTCGATGGCTCGCGGGATGCCAACGGGCTGGGGCTCAGAATGCCCGGCTGTCGAGGGTCTCGCCGTCGCGGGGAAGAAGCAGACGGTCCCAGACGCCCCAGGGCTGTTTGTTGTCGAAGCGGGCGTTGACACCGTACTCGATGCCGGCGGGGCGGGTGGTGACGATCTCGCGGGTGGAGAGCTGATCGGTGATGAACTTCACGCTGCCATCGCACAGGGCGATGTTCATGCCGCCGGTGTGTCCCGACTGGGCCCGCCAGTTGTTGCAGTCGAACTCGCTGGCGCCGGCCTGAAACAAATAGGTGTTGGGCCGCTTCTGCCAATCGATGCCAAAGCAATCGTACCAGGGCCGCCAGTTATCGGGATTGCCATTGCTCTGGGTGTTGAGCAGGGCCAGCCGCGGCGTGCCATCGCACATGCTGTAGCCTTCGCCAAACAGAATGGTCGTCGACAGGCCGTCCCGCAGCTCGGCGGTCCGCACGGGCCTGGGAAACGGCGAGTCGGCATCGGTCCGACCAAAGTTGAACTGGTGCCATTCGCCGGGCGACACGACATGATAGTTGATCAGATAGTTCGTCGTGCCCCAGGTGCGGCCCTCGACGGTTTCCTGGCTGAGCATGGTCGTGTTGCCGGTGGGATCGGCCCCACACTGCAACAACGGAAAGGTGGCAGTCGAGAAGTTCAAAATCCCGCCGGTATCCGGCAACCGGCGATAGTCCCACTGGTCGCCATGCGAACCCGGCGGCTCCCAACGCCCGGGCTCGATGACGGTCGTTTCCCAGTAGCCGCCCT
>JBJHDE010000043.1:16056-17218 GCA_050486385.1 Planctomycetales bacterium
ACGATGTGCTGCCGTAGGTATGGCCGATGAACCGCCGCGGCTCCTGTTGGAAGGTGTTCTCGCCGGTTTCGATCCAGGTGCGTTCGACCACGGGATCGATGTACACGCCGGTGGCCGGCTTGACCAGGCGTCGCTCGGTCCAAGCGTTCTTCTTCCAGTTGCTGCTCCGCTTTGCAATGTCTTGGCGGATGGCATCGCACAGGGGCACCTGGTCGACGTAGGGCAGCAGGTGCGCGAACCAACTGCCAAAGACCACCGTCGAGTTGACCGCGTAACTGGCCGGCCGCGCGCCCGGACGGGGCGAGACATGGACCCCGCAGTAAGGCGGCAACGTGCGATGCGCGCCCTCAAACGCCTGAATCGCCACGCCCAGTTGTTTGAGGTTGTTTACACAGGCGGTCCGGTTGGCGGCCGCCCGCGTGTTCTGCACCGCCGGCAACAGCAGGGCGATGAGAATCCCAATCACCACGATCACGACCAACAATTCGATCAGCGTGAACGCTGCCGGACGGGCGGACCTCATCGCCGGAGTTCTCCCGGGCCTGGGGGCAGGGAAGCCGCCGGCCTCCCCGCAAAGCAAACACCAAGGGCGTCACCATCCGACCAGCGTGCGACTGCCACGCTGCCAGATTGCCCAGGCCAGACGTGGCCCCGTGCCGCAGGCCAACGCATCCTGAATGCGCTGTGGCGCACCGGTGATTCAGCCACCCGTGCCCCCCAGCCGATCCCAAACCTTGGGCAACCACCCGGAATATAGTGGGGGCGTTGCCCGAGATGCCAGCAGATTCCGCCGAATCGAAACCCCTATTTCAGCGGGGTCGCAGCCCGGTCTTCTGAGGTCCGCTCGCTGGTCGTTGGCCACCACAGCAGCGGTTGGCCGGCGGTCGCATCTCCGCGGCGGCGGGCGGAGCCGGCGGGCCGTGGGTCGTCGGTGTCGTCTTGCAGGGGCTGCGGTGGGGCCTCGTCGGGCAGAGGCGCGGCGCGGACCGGGGGCTGAACCTCCTCGGCGTCGAGATCGCGGAAGATGTCTTCGGGCTCGTTGATCAGGTCGGCCCCGCCCCCGAAGCCGGGCAGATGCAGCAGACAGGTGTGAGCCCCCAGGGGCAGGTCGTATTCGAAATCGCCCGGATTGTTGTCGATGCCGACCTTCGGCGGCGCGATC
>JBJHDE010000044.1:0-2130 GCA_050486385.1 Planctomycetales bacterium
TCCCTACACGCCACTTTGTCTTGAATTCGTGGCACGGGTGGCTTGTCCCTCAGTGTGTGGCTACGTTCACCAGTGCCACGACTTTTGTTGGAACTGTTGCGCGGCGATCAGTCGTCATCGTGTTTCAGGGTGTTGTCGATAAAGGTCATCGTCTCGGCGCGGCTGTTGTTGTAGCGGAACGGTTCGATTCCCTCAGGCGTGGTCAGGGTGTTGCCTTCCAGGGTGATGCTGTGGGCGCGGTGGAAGCGAATGCTGGCCCGTTCGGTCCCATAAATTGTGTTGTTCTTGACCAGGATCTCCGACGAACCCTCGTCCAGGAACATGCCGTTGCTCTCGGCTCGTCCCAGGTTGACGGGAATGCCGTGGATGCGGTTCTCGGCCAGCACGGTGCCCGGCTGCCGGCCCAGGGTGTAGATGCCGCCACCATCGCTGAGCTTCTGCATGATGTCGTGAATGTGGTTGTTCACAATTTGATGCCCGCCGCTGGGGCTGGGCGAGTCGTTCCATCGCCAACCCAGCGACACCCCGGTGTAGGGCAGCTTGTGAATATGGCAGGCCTCGACCACGCAGTCGGCGGCCATGCCAATCCACACGCCCACCGCACCATAGAACTGCTGGCCGCAGCGGGTGATTTCGCATTCGCGGACCTTCACGCCTTGGGTCACCAATGTGCGATCGTCCGCCGCTCCACCGGGCGGAATCCGGGCCTGGGTCTCGCCAATCATCAGCCCATTACCCGAGATATCCTCGAACACGCAGCCTTCCACAAAAGCACCCTGGACTCCGCGATGCAGCCACAGCCCGTTGCCGCCAAGCTGCGAGAACCGGCAGTTCTTCACATGCACGCTGGCGTGATGAATCTCGACCGCTGGGGGCACCATGTGTCGTACAAAGCTGCCGCCTTCGCCCGATCGCGGTTCATGAAACGTGGCCTGACCCTCGGCGTAACCCTGTTCGGGCAGGTCAAAGCGACAGTGGGCGAATTCCAGATTCCGCAGGCCGAATCGCGGCGGGGCTGCTTCGGGGTCGTCGGCCCCGCCGTCAATCACCAGCAGTTGCGTTAAGGCCGGAGCAATCGCCTGGGGTGGCCGTTCGCGCGAGGAATATAAACTCAATCGCCCGGTCTTACCGTCCAGGTACCACTCGCCCTCGGCGTCCATGAACTCGGGGGCGTTCTCAAGATAAAACCGCGGATTCGGTTCAAAATGGGTGATGGCATAATGCGGAGCGTTGCAGCCAATGGGGTAGGCGACGCGGAGTTCGCGGGTGCTGGGATCGATCGAGGCCACGGGAATCCGCGAGATCGACCAGTCGTGCAGAAACACCAACTCGACGCCTTCATAACGCCTGGGCAGTTTGGTCAGTTCGCCCGCGCGATAGAAGATGCTGGTGCGATTGTCGGGCCCGGCGCGTTCAATCCGCAAATAGCCCTTGTTGGGATGCCGCGCGCGGGGCATCCGTTGGCCATCGACAAACAGCTCGCGAAATTGCCAGCCGTTCTGGCGGACGTCCTCCACCGTCGTTTGCCACAGCTTGCCCAGCCGCTGCCAGCCGCCGATGGCCCGCCCGCCGCTGATGACCGCTGGCTCGCCCTCGTCAGGGCCGGCAATCACCAACCCCGAGTCGGCCGCCGACAGTCGCAGCGGTTCCTCCAGGCGATGCAGTCCCGATGTCAACTCAATGCGCACTCGGCGATCAGGAGCCTGCTGGCGGGCGCTGCGGGCCAGTTCCACGGCTCGGGCCAGGGAGCGCACGGGGGCCTCGGCGGTGCCCGTGGCCGCATCGTCGCCGGCGGGTGCTACGGCCACCACGCGGATTTCCGGCTCTTCGGCCTTCAGGCCGCCATGCGGCAGTCCTACGACCAGGGCCAGCCATCCACACATGCTGGACCCAAGTCCAACCACACCCGTCCCACTACGCATAATTTCCACACAAGGCTGGGGCCGAAATCCGTCGGAATCGCCACGATTTGGGGTTGAGAGACGATCCTCGGAGGGAGATCTCCGCGAACCCCGACATGCGGCGAACCTGGCGGCATTGTCTACTTCCGCCCCAGGCAATCAATAGCCAACGGAACCAAGTTTCGCGCGGCGCGGCGGGTTCACCCGGGGTGCGCGTCGTGGCTGGAGA
>JBJHDE010000044.1:2140-17129 GCA_050486385.1 Planctomycetales bacterium
ACCTCGGCGGGCTGTTCCGGTTCCGACAGACATCGCCCGCAGGTCCCCTTGAGGACGAGTTCCTCGATCCGCGAGCCTTCGATGTTTTTGTCCAAGGGGCCACTGATGGTGACGTGGGCCTCGGACAGGCAGCGGACATCGCCGCAGCGATCGCAAATGAAGTGGGGATGGTCGCCGTGCAGGGCATCGTCGCCGGCGGCCAGTTCAAATCGCCAGACGTGATCGCCCAGGTCGCGACGCAGGACCAGGCCCTTGTCGGTCAAGGCCGTGAGATTGCGATAGACCGTCGTGCGGTCGAGACCTTGCTCGGCCAAGGCGTCAGCAATTTCGCCATGCGACTGAGGGGCCTCGGCAGTGTACAGGTGCCTCAGCACGGCGACCCGTGGACCGGTGCTCCGGAGACCTGCTTCGCGGAGCATCTCCTGGACTTCGTCGATGGACGGCAATTCAGTCATGGCGAAATCGGCCGGAGCAATCGCAGCGGGCGTACCGGGGTGAGGAGGACACACCGCGCGGCAGGGAATCCATGCGTGCAGTTTAACCGACGCGGGGCCGGCCTCCCAGCAGCGGACCAAAAATCCCCTGGATGATGGAGGGGGCTGCCTGAACTGAGGGGGCGGCACGCCGCATGGGGCTGACTGTCTGGCGGCTTGCCGTGATTTGGGAACCGTTCCCGAGGGCGGTCAGTCCTCTTTTTCGCGGAACTTCTTCAAGAAGTCGTTGAGTCCGTCGTCGTCGTTGGGGGCGATCTCGTCGCTGTTTTCGCTGCCCATGGCGTCCAGAAAGGCACTCGTCTCGTCGTGGGCTTTGCCGTTGTTGCCGCCGGGGCTGGGGGCCTTGGGACTGCCGGGTTTGGGACTGCCTGGTTTCGGGGCGCCACCGCGGGCGACCCCTTTCTTCGGCGGTGCGGCTTTCGCGGGTGGTGGGGTGTCTGGGCCAATCGCACTGCCGGGGCCACTGGCACGTTCGCCCTTTCTGGGAGGCACTCCCGATCCGCTGGCTCCCTGGGTCGCGGCGCCCGCTTGGGAATCGTCCTTGGGAGTCATGGCCGACAGGAAGCGTTCCATCTGCGGATCGCTTGAGGGATCGAACGAACGTTCGGCATCGGATCGGCTGGTCTCGAAGAAGGCCGCCAACTCGTCGCTACCGCCGTGCTCGGGCGATTGCTGTTTTTCGTCGTGGTCGATCTGCACCTGGCTGAGGAAATCGCGAATGGCGGCCACTTCCTCGGCGGGGCGGATGGCGGTCGAGCCCGGATCGCCGGACCAGCCCTGATGACTGGTGAGCCATTCGCTCAGCGCGACGGCCGATTCGCCGGCGTCGGCGTAGCGCTGGGCGGGATCTTTGGCCATCAACCGCCGCGCGATTTCGGCCAGCTCGTGCGGAACCTCGGGCCGCAGGTCTTCGATGGCCTCGGGCTCTTGGGTCTGATGCTTGATCAGCACCGCCATCATGTCGCTGCCGGGAAACGGCACCTGACCGGTCAGCAGGTAGTACAGCGTGCAGCCCAGGCTGTACAGGTCGCTGGCGGCGGTGGCTTCGGATCCCCGGGCGACTTCGGGAGCCATGTAGTCGGCGGTTCCCGCCACCGAGTTCTTGCCGCTGGGGGTGGCCTTGGTCGAGAAGCTGGCCAGGCCCATGTCCAGAATCTTGACGATGCCGTCGGTGGTGATCAGCAGATTGCTGGGCTTGATGTCGCGGTGGACGATGCCCTTGGAGTGGGCGTGCTGCAGGCCCTCGGCGGCCTGTCGCACGTAGTCGGCGGCATCTTCGATGGGCACCGGACCGTCTTTCTCGACCAGTTTCTCCAGGTCAGGCCCGTCGACAAACTCCATCACCAGATAATGGATCTTGCCCTCGTTATCCACGTCGTAGGCCCGCACCACGTTGGCGTGGTCCAGGGCGGCGGCGGCTTGCCCCTCGTTGTAGAACTTATCCAGGGCCTCTTCGTCGGCCACCATGTCCTGCGGCAGGATCTTGAGCGCCACTCGGCGGAGCATCACGGTGTGCTCGGCCTGGTAGACGGTGGCCATGCCGCCGGCGCCCAGCAGCGAGAGAATCTTGTACTTGCCCAGGAAGAAGCCTTTATGCCGGCCCTTGGCCAAGTTGCCACACTGCCACGACGTGAGCAGGCCCTGGTCAATCAAGATTTTCCCCAGGGGCCGCCAGTCTTTACTGCGGGCCTGCGTCTGTTTCTGCCAAAGGTCGATGGCTTGCTTCATCTGGTCGAGGGTGACCAGCTTGCTTTTTACCACGAGCTTGGCGAATTCTCGGACCGAGAGCTGAGCCATTGCCGAATCTCAGGGCACCGAACCCGAAGCCCTCCACCGCGGGGAAAGAGAGAGTCCGCGGGCACTAATCTGACAAGATGTTCCGAGTAGGGCAAGACGCTGCCCCCACCGGAAAGGCCCGACCGATATGAGTATTCTAGTCGGCTGGTCCGGTCCCGTCGAAACGGAAATTCACAAGAAGTTTGCAAGTCGCACCCCAGGGGCCGCGATTTTTGGCCGCTTTTCGCGGTTTTCGCGACGGGACGCGCTGCCCGGTGCGGCCACATCGAGTGCCCCAGGCGACTGGCCCAACCAACCAGATTGGGCTGGCTGGGCCCGCTGCGTGAGGCCGCTCAGTCCAGGGCCAACGGTCCGGTGCTGTCGGCAAACCGTTCGATCGGGGCGCCCATGACGTCGAGCATCGACACAAACAGATTGCTCATCGGCGTGCCCTTGTCGCTGGCCAAGTGACGCCCAGGGCGAATGCGGCCACCACCCCGACCGGCCAGCACCAGCGGCAGGTTCTTCGGATCGTGCGAGTTGCCGTCCCGCAAACCCGACCCAAACAGGATCATCGACTCATCCAGCAAAGTCCGCCCTTCGCCGGCCTCGATCCCACGCAGCCGATCCAATAGGTAGGCGTATTGTTCGACATGCCAACGATTGATCTTCTCGTACTGGCCGAGCTTCTCGCCGTTGTTCTGATGGTGCGACAGCTCGTGATGGCCGCCCCGGACGCCTTCCAAGAACGAAAAGTTCTTGTTGCTGACCGAGTTGCCAAACATGAACGTCACCACCCGCGTCTGATCGGTCTGGAAGGCCAGCACCATCAGGTCGAGCATCAGCCGCACGTGGTCGGCATGGCTGGGCGGAATGCCCGCGGGTCGCGGAAGCACTGGGCCGTCGACTTCGGGTTCCCAGGTCTGCGCTTCGTGATTCCGCGAACGTTCGATCCGCTGCTCCAGGGCCCGCACGCTCTCGAGGTACTCGTCCAGTTTGCGGCGATCGGCCCCGCTGATGTGCCTCCGCAACCGGTGGGCGTCGCCGCGAACAATGTCCAATACGCTCCGGTCATCGTGCAGGGTCGCGTCGCTCAACTCGGGACGGAACATCCGGTCGAACACCAACTGCGGGTCAATCTCCTTGGCCACCGGAACCGTCGGCGCCCGCCACGAGATGTGCCCGCCGTACACCCGGGTGTAGCCCACATTGCGGTCGATGCCGGTGCCCACCGGCTCGGTGCCCAGTTCCAGACTCGGCAAGCGGGTGGCATGGCCAATGCGGGCGGCCGCCACCTGGTCGACCGAAGTGCCATTGCAGCTCAGCCCAGCTCCCGTGGTTTTGGTGATGGTCGTGCCGGTCAACCAGCCGCTGGTTTTCACGTAGTGGCCGTCGCCGCCGCGGCAGGCGGTGTGCTGAAGCTGGCTGAGCACCAGACACTCGCTCTTGTGCCGAGCCAGCGGTTGCAGCGTGGGCGACAGTTCGTAATCTTCGCCCGTTCCCCGGGGCTCCCAGGCATCGGCTCGCACGCCGTTGGGCATAAACAGGCAGGCCATCCGCACCGAGGGGGCGGCTTCCCCGCCCGAAGTTGCTTCAACGGCGGCGGCCCAAGGGGCCATCGATTCGAGCCACGGCAGCGCCAGGGCGGCGCCGGTGCCACGCAGCAGGGTGCGACGGTCGAAGGTCCAGGTCTTGCGATTCATCGAACACTCTTCCTTTCAGGCGGCTTCGGCGATCAAGGGCCGAAGGCTCAAGTGGACCGCATCGCGGTGATCCGCACAAGATTACGGGTTCCGCCGCTGTCGAAACACGGGGCTATCGACAATTTCCACAATCAGCCGCTGGGCGGCAAAGTCGCTGTCCCGACCGGCGTCCATCAATCGCTCGACCAGGCAAAAGTCGTCGTTTTCGATTCCGCGGCCCAGGGCGTAGGCCAGCAGCCGTTCGGTGAAGGTCCGCGCGAACTCCTCGCGTCGCTGATTCAACACCTGCTTGAGCCCCTCGGGACCGGAAAATTCCGTTCCATCGGGCAATTCGGCACGGTCGTCCACCGGCTCGCCGGCCACCCGGTCCCGCCACCGGCCAATCGGATCGAAGGCCTCCAGGGCAAAGCCCAATGGGTCGATCCGCTGATGGCAACCGGCACAGGTGGCCTGTTCGCGGTGGGCGGCCAGTTGCTCCCGCAGGCTGCGACCGGCCACCTGCTCGCCTTCTTCCAACTCGGGCACATCCGGCGGAGGTGGCGGCGTCGGCGCGCCGAGGATTTGCTCCAACACCCACACACCACGGAGCACCGGGCTGGTGCGTTGCGGATAACTGGCCAGCGTCAGTGGGCCGGCCATGGTCAGGACTCCGCCTCGCCGGCGATCGTTGAATCGCACCTGGCGAAACGCCTCGCCTTCGACACCCGCTAGGCCGTAGTGCTGGGCGAGCCGTTCGTTGACGAACGTGTAGTCGCAATCGATCAACTCGCCCAAGGGGCGATTCTCGCGGAAGACGTGCTCCACCAGCAACACGGCTTCGGTCTTGCAATCGGCCGCCAGGGCCTCGGTGAACTCGGGGAAGCGATCCGGATCGGGCCCAACCGTGCTGCCCAGGTCGCGGAGCTTGAGCCACTGCTCGGTAAAGCTCGTGGCAAAGCGGCGGGCCTTGGCATCGGCCAACATCCGGGCCACCTGCTGCTCCAATACCGCCCGCTGGCTCAGCGTTTCGTCTTCGGCCAGGCGGTACAACTCGTCGTCGGGCGGTCCGCCCCACAGAAAGTAACTCAGTCGCGTCGCCAACTCGTACCGGCTGATCTCGTAGGCCGCGGCACCGGCATCCTTGTTGGGAGCCTCCAACCGAAACAAGAAGTGCGGCGAACACAACACGCCCAACAGTGGCAACCGCAAACTGTCGACATAGCCCTCGCCCCGGCTGGCCGCACGATCGTACAGCAGCATCAGCCGATCCACTTCTTCAACCTCGACCGGCCGGCGAAACGCCCGTTGGGCAAAGCGGCCAATCACCTCGCGGGCGGCCGTCCGAGCCGGACGATCGCGACCCGGCCGCTGGGTGACAATCCGGTTCAGGTCCTCGGCGGCAAACGCCTCGTCCAGGGCTTCGCGGGCGACGGCCAGGTACCGCTCCAACAGCACCGGCGGGATGAACAGCGTCTCGGCGTTGGTGTCGAACCCCTCGCCGCCGGCCCCATCGGCCGGAAAACGATCGCGGTAGTCGTGGGCCACTCCCAGCAAATCCACCAACGAGTTCTGATACTCGTCACGGGTCAAACGCCGCATCACCACCGGTTGCACCGGCACCGGCCCATCGCAATCGGCCCCACGGGCGGCGGCTCCCACCCAACGCAGAAACCGCTCTCGGCTGGTCGGATCGGGCTGCTCGCTGTCGGTTGGCGGCATGTGATGCTCGCGAACCGCCAACAGCACCCGCTGCCAGGTGCGTTGATCCTTCCGAGCCAAGTCCTCCGTCGTGAACTGCTCGAGATTGACTTTGCCCTCGGGACTGGCCTCGGTGTGGCAATCCACACAGTAGCGTTGGATGAAGGCCAAGCTGTCGCGCTCGAAGCCCACTTCGTCAGCCACCGCGCTGGCCGCCATCGACGACCACGCCGCCATCAGGGCCAATACCAGTCCACCCAGGATGTGGGGGGGCCGGCAGTGTGTGCCATCCGAAACTCGTCGCGAACTGGTCATCACCCGCACTTCCGCCTGCCCAACGAATCAACAAACGCTGAGGGTTGGATTATAGGTCCCGCGACCGTTGGTCTCCAGGGTGAATCGCAGTTTCGCGGCAGCCCCATCGATTTGGTGGTCTGTGCGAATTTCAGTCGACGGATGGATTTTCTTGGCTCGCGAGCGAACGATGGGAGGTCGCCGTCGGGTCGTCGTCCCGATCGCGGCGAGGGGAGGCCGCAAGCGGGGAGGGTCACGTCCTCGCCCCGGAACGGTTGGCGGAAGGGCTCGGGTTCCCGAATCACGAAGTTCGTTGCATAGTAGGTAAGGGTGCAAAAAGCTGGGCAACTGGGCAACGGCGGGTCGTGAAGGGCCTTCGTTCTTCTGAGGGGTGGCCCGAAGTCGGCTGCGTTCGCAAGAATGAGTCGCGATCCAGGTGGGGTCGATGTGAGGGATGTTTGATCCGCCTCACCGACCCATTCGTATAGACAGTTTCGGAGCGATCCGTTCGACGGAAGGCACCGGCCCAACCAGGGTGAAGGGGCACGAGTCGATGAACACCAATCACCAGAAGCCGATGTCCCACGAAGGTCAGGTCTTTCCTGGCGAGCTGGATAGCCTGGGTGCTCTGCGAGACTTTGTCCGCGAGTTTTGCGCCCAAACGCCCGCCGCCGAGTTGCCGCGACGTTGGATGTTTCAGCTTGAACTGGCTCTCAACGAGGCGGCCAGCAACATCATCCGTCACGCCTTGTGCGACGCGGCCACCCCGCATTTCGAGCTGCAATTGTCCGAATACCCCGAATGGCTGAGGGTGCGGTTGGTGCATGCGGGACGGGGGTTTGATCGCGAAGCCGTACCGCCGCCGGTGTGCGACGGCTCGCAGACCGGGGGATTTGGCGTGTTTCTGATCGACCAGTGTGTCGATTGCGTCGACTACCGCAGCGATGGCAACGGCACGCACTTGGTGGAACTCATCAAACGCTTCGATGCCGATCTGTCGGATGCCAGCGAGCAAGCGGCCACCCCTTGAGGGAGACAGGCCGCGCGATTCTTGTCGTTGAGTCCGCCTCTGGTAGATTCGGAGTCATTCTCGCCGGGCTCGGTGGATCGCGGGGCACGAATGCTCCAGCCGAGTGATTGGCGGCCGCAAGGCCGGATTGCCGGCCCCTGTCGCTTGCCTGGTGTCTCTCTGTCGAAAGACAATGACGACTGTTGATATTGATGGGGTCCGCCTGCATCTGAGCCAGCCCCAGCCTGCCGATAGCCGCTGGATCGGCCAGAGCGATGTCTTGCGTCAACTGCTGGCCTGCTGGCTGGTGGTCGACGGCAAAGACTTGCCGCTGGCACCACGCCTCGTGGGGCCGCCGGGCATTGGCAAAACCACGCTTGCCGCGGCCGCTGCCATAATCAAGCAGCAAGAGCTGTTCATTTACCAATGCACCGCCGACACCCGACCCGAGGACCTGCTGGTCACGCCGGTGTTGGCCGAGAACGGACAGATTGCCTATCACGCTTCGCCCTTGGTCACGGCCATGATCACCGGCGGGGTCTGCGTGCTGGACGAAGGCAATCGCATGAACGAAAAGAGCTGGGCCAGTCTGGCTCCGTTGTTGGATTACCGTCGTTACGTCGAGAGCATTGTCGCGGGCGTGCGGATCACCGCTCATCGCGACTTCCGCTGTGCGGTGACCATGAACGAAGACGACAGCACCTACGAGATTCCCGATTACATTCAAAGCCGCTTGCAGCCGACGCTGACCGTGGGCTTTCCCAATCGCAAAGACGAACTGGAGATTCTGCAGTATCATCTGCCCTTCGCCGAAGCCGACATGCTGGCTTTGACCGTGGATTTCTTGCAGCGGGCCCATGAGCTGCGGTTGGACTTTTCGCCCCGCGACGGCATCAACGTTCTCCGCTTTGCACTCAAGCGACTGGCCCAAGACAGCGATCACCCGCTCGGCAAAGACCGTGCCTGGCGCGAGGCCCTTGAGTTCTGTCTGGGCTCCGACGCCTTGGATCTGGAGGCCCTGGCCCAGCGCCGCCGACAAACACTGGGCGGCAGTTCCATCCCCCTGGGGCTGGGCGATTTCTTTCACACGCCCGACGACCCGCTGCATCCCGACTACGACCCCTCGGACGACGAGGACGACGATCAGTATTGACCCCACCGAGCCGGCGCCTCGGGGCGCTCGACTTGGCCGACTCCGAGGCTTCGCATGACGGCACCGCTTGCCGACATCCTGCGGCTGGATGGCAAGATCACGTTGCTGCCGGTGATTCACGGTAGCGGCGACTTTGCCATTGAAGTCCGTCGGCGGTTGCTGGCTGAACCAATCGACCTGCTGGCCGTCCCGCTGCCGCCGTCCTTTCAACAGGCGTGCGAGACCGCCATCGGTCACCTGCCCACACCCAGTCTGGTGTTGCAGCGGGCGACCCGTCGCGATTGGACCAGCGAGTGGACACCCGAGTCGGATGCCCACGACGAGGATGACGACGACGAGTGTGACGACAACGACGACGACGAGCCGCGGGCCTCTTATGTGCCGATCGATCCCTGCCAGCCGGTGATCGCGGCCCTCCGCTGGGCCCTGGGCGAGCGGGTTCCTCGGGCGTTTATCGATCTCGAGACTGATCGGTTTCTGCCGTCGACCGCGATGCTGCCCGATCCCTATGCGCTGAAGCAGGTGGCCCTCGAACGCTTTGCCGCCGCGGTGCTGCCGTCGATACCACGCCCCGAGCACGCACAACGGGCCTGCCGAATTGCCACTATGGCGGCGCGGCTGCGTGAACTGGCCCAGCGCTACGAGCGGATCGTCTGCGTGTGTTCGGTGCTCGATTGGCCGTGGCTTCGCGAGGCCTATTGGGAAGGGGCCGAGCTGACCGATGACGATCCGGTTGAACCGCCCGAAACCTATCAAGTCAATTCGCGGACGTTGACCTTCATGCTGGGCGAGTTGCCCTTCATCACGGGCTTGTACGAGCAGGCCCGGGCCGAGCTGGAAGACGACGAGAACCTCTCGGTCGATGGCATCAAGCAGTTGCTCGTTGCTGCGCGGACGGCCTACCGCCAGGAGTTGAAATCGCGGGCGCGGACCATCAGCCCCCTGATGTTGAAACTGTATCTGAAATACGTGCGGAACCTGTCTCTGATAGAGCACCGCATGACGCCGGACCTGTACACGCTGGTCACGGCGGCCGATCAGATCATGGGCGGGCGGTTTGCGCTGCACCTGGCCGAGACGGCCCGGGAATATCCCCTCACGCGACAGTTCGACGCGGCGACGATCGATTTGGGCATCGACCGTGGCCGTTTGCCGGATGGTACGATCTTGTCTTTGGTCAGCCGCTTGCCGGGGGTACCACTGGTGTGGCGGAATTGCCAATTGCAGTCACGTCCTGAAAAGCAGCACAGCGACCGTTGGAAGGTGGATTGGAATCCCTTTGGCCAATGTTCGTGGCCACCGGAAGACGCCAAGATCGAGGAGTTCCGCACCCGTGTGGCCGAGCGGGCCCAGCAACTGATTGGCATGGACCTGGCCAAGAGCGAGAAGTTCACCACCAGCTTGAAGGACGGATTGGATCTTCGCGAGACGTTAAGAAACTGGCACACCGGCGAGTTGTACGTCAAGGAGTTTCCGCCCGCGATGGGCAAGCTGGACTGCGTGGTGATGCTGTTTGATACGCCGGCGGATCCCCGCGACTACACCTGGCGGACCACCTGGTTTGCCGAGCATCAGAACGAATCGACCCTGTGCTTTTTCGCCACGAACTACCTGAACGACATGATTGGCCCCGGCATTGGCCGCGCGCAGTACGGGGGTGCGATGTTCTTATTCCCGCCACGCCATATCGAAGATCCCTGGACCGACCCGCGGTTCGACTTTGCCACGACCCTGGAAGAGCGGCTGCTGGCCGTGGCCTGCCGCTACAGCGAGAGCCGACAAATCGCGCTACTCAGTTCAGCCGTACCGGGTGCCGCCTGGCGGAGCCTGGCCAAACGGTTTAAGAAGAACCTCGTGCATCTGCCCATCGGTCATTTCAGCGCCAGCACCATCGAGCAGCTCCGCACCGTGCATGTGCTCAACGGTCGCCACATTCGCAGCTACGCCGCCGACTTCATTCGCAAACCGTGACGGCTGTTCATAACGCGGCCCGTGCCGGGTTCATCGTACCGCTTCCTGCAAAGGTCCGGAGACGGAACCGATGGTACCTCTGATCCCTGCGTAATACTGCAAACGAAATTCGTGGCACTGGTGGCTTGTCCACCAGTGTGTGGCCCAGTCGGAAAGTGCCGCTGAAGTTGCTGCTGTTCGCTGGGTCACGAGGGGACTTCAATCGAAGAGTAGCAGGCGTTATCAAACACTGGTGGACAAGCCACCAGTGCCACAAACGCGGTTCCTAAACCTATGTAGGAATCAGTAAATTGCCGGGTTCATCGTAAATAGATGAACTCGTTGAGCGCAAACATCGTCTGGCACAGGTCGGTCCAGGCCAGATGCTCGGCGTCGGAGCGATTGGCCTGACGGTGCGCGGCGAGTTGCTCGTCGACAAACGCTTGGGCCAGCGTCAGCTCGTCGGCCTCGGGCGGGCGATTCAATACAAGCGCAAACGCCCGCTGAATCCGATCGTCGGCCGTCGCGGCTTCCTGGATGATCCGCTTGGCCAGGCTGCCGGCCCAACGCCGGGCGTGCGGGCTGTTCATAAAGAACAGGGCTTGCGGGGCCGTGGTGGTCACGGCCCGACGCCCCTGGCTGACCAGATGCTCGGGCCAGTCGAACAGCATCATCATGCCCACCAGGTCGCTGCGCTTGATGAAGAAATACACGCTACGGCGGGAGCTGCCCACATCGCGGATGCCGGGGCCATACATGCTGGTGTCAAGCTCACCCGAGACACTCAGCAAGGCATCGCGAATCGCCTCGGCTTCCAGCCGGCGGGGTTGAAAGCGGGCGAAGGTCGCGTTCTCCAGATCCTTCTCGGCGTGACGTGGCGTGAGTTCACTGGATTGCCGATAGCCGGCGCTGGTGACCAGCAGTTTGTGAATCGGCTTCAGCCGCCAACCGCCGGCAATCAACTCGGCCGCCAGCCAGTCAAGCAACTCGGGATGGGAAGGCCGTGTACCCTGAAAACCAAAATCGTTGGGCGTGGCGACCAGCCCCGTGCCATAGTAATGCTGCCACAATCGGTTGACGATCACTCGGGCCGCCAGGTGGCCGGCTCCCTGTTTAGGGTCGGTCATCCAAGCCGCCAGCGTGGCGCGATGGAATTGGCCGGCGGCATCCTCGGGCGGTTCGCGATGCCAGCGACTGACCTCGTCGCCACCGCGCAGCACTCGCAGAAAGCCCGGCTGGGCGACTTCTTGTTTCTGTTCGACATCGCCTCGGGCCAGCACATAGGTCTCGGGATAAAAGTGCGGATAGCCGCGGCCGTCGGCATGGTGTTTGATGTGGGGAAAGCCCTCGGCGGTGACCATCATCTTGACGGGGCCCTCGTCGCCGGGGCGTTCAATCTCGCTGCGGATGGTCCGCGTGAAGTTGGCCGCCATGCGATAGTAGTCGACCTCGCCGATGGGATCGAACTTGTGATCGTGGCAGCGAGCGCAGCCCACGCTCAATCCCAAAAAGGCCACGCCCGTGGTGGCCACCATGTCGTCCAGTTCTTCATAACGGGCCAGCTCGAACTCGGCCTCGGTAATCTGCGTGGGAAACACGCCGGCTCCCAGAAAGCCCGTCGCCGCCAGGGCCCAGTTGTTGTCGGGTTCCAACTCGTCGCCCGCAAGCTGCCACTGGACGAAACGGTCGTAGGGCAGATCGTGATTGAACGCCCAGATGACAAAGTCGCGATAGTGGTAGGCGTGGGGGCGATCGTAATCGTGCTCGAAGCCCGAACTCTCGGCAAAGCGGGCGACATCCAGCCAGTGCCGCGCCCAGCGTTCGCCAAAGCGAGGACTGGCCAGCAAGCGGTCTACTAAATGTTCGTAGGCGTCGGGCCGCGTGTCCGCCAAGAACGATTCGACCTCCTCGGGCGAGGGCGGCAGACCAGTCAAGTCGAAACTCACCCGACGGATCAGCGTGCGGCGATCGGCCTCGTTGTTGGGAGCCAGTCCCTGGGCCGATTGCTGGGCCAACAGAAAACGATCGACCGGTGTCTTGACCCAACCGGTGGGATCGTCGACCGCGGGTGGCTCGCCGGGGGCGAGCGGCTGAAAGCTCCAGAACGCCCGATCGTGCTCGGTGATCACCAGCCCGGTGCCGGTGTCCGCGGGGCGACCTTCGACCAGGGGGCGATCGTAAGGGGCCCCCAGATCGATCCACTTGGCGATGGCGGCAATCGAGGCTTCATCCAGTTTGGCGGCTTGAAACGGCATGTGGGGTTCGGCCGTGTGGTGCAGCAACTCCATCAAGTAGCTGTCCTCGGCCGTGGCCTCGACATAGCCGCTGTCCATCAGGGCTTTACGGGTGGCGATGTCGAAATCGGCCTTGGTCGTGCGACCGCCATGGCAATCGACACAGTGCTGCACCAGCACGCCCCGCACCGTGTCCTTGAAGATCGCCAGCCCCTGCTGCATGCGTTGGGCATGATCCGGGGGCACCGCGGCCATCGGCGGGTTGGCGGTTGGGGCCTCGTCGGCGGTCAGGGGCACCACCAGCAGCAGCACGGCCAACCCGCATCGGGCGACTTTCAACAGGGTTGGGCGGTGGATGGTTCGACCCATGCGACTCAGTCTCCCACGCTGCTCGACAGGCATCGGCTTTGCGGGCGGGCCTCGCCGGCGGCCAGTCGGATGAAAAACGAATGTTTCACGTGAAACAATGTTCAGACAAGTGTGCCTTGCCTCCTGTTGAGGATAGCCCCGGGCGTTGGCCCTTGCGAGCCGCCACGGGGAGGGTCAGGCGGCGAAAATGCCGAGTCGCTCCCAGATTGCCGCCGCCTGGGCGAATAGTTCGCCAGGAAAGCGAGTTTGCCGGAGAACTCGCGGCGGTCGACAGTCGGCGTGCCGCTTGCAAAAACCCCAGGCGTCGACCACTCTACCGGTGGTTCGGCGGTGGCACAGCGGGGCCGACCCGGCTACTGGCCCATTCGGTGGGCCAGTCAGGGCGGCGGCGGTCGGACGATTCTCACGACTCAAAACGATTCAGGATTGACGATGGAAATTCCAGCTTGGGGCATCCTTGCCGTGGTCGTGGTGGTGGTGCTGATCGCCGGCTTTATGGTTGTGGGCATCTACAACCAGTTGGTCGCCCTGAAGAACCGCTACAAGAACGCCTTTTCGCATATTGAGGTCCAGCTCAAGCGACGCTACGACCTGATTCCCAATCTGGTCGAGGTGGCCAAGGGCTACATGAAGCACGAGGCCGAGACGCTGGAGAAGGTCATTCAAGCCCGTAATCAGGCCGCCCAGGGCCTGGCCAAGGCCTCAGCGGATCCCGGCAACCCCGAAGCGATGAACCTGCTGAGCAGTGCCGAGGGCGTGCTGCGTGGGGCGATGAGCCGCTTCTCGATGGTCATGGAGGCTTATCCCGACCTCAAGGCCAACGAAAACATGAAGCAACTGTCCGAGGAGATGATCTCGACCGAGAACAAGATCAGCTTCGCCCGGCAGGCCTACAACGACTCGGTGGCCACTTTCAACACCTATCGGCAGACGTTCCCCAACGTGGTGTTCGCTGGCATGCTGGGGTATGGCAGCGACGCCCAGTTGCTGGAGTTTGATAGCGCCGCGATTGCCGAGGCCCCCAAGGTCTCGTTCTGAGCGGGCGTTGCTGAGTTGTGGGCGAAGCGGATTCCTCGATCTTTGAAGCGAGTCGATGGCCACCGATTTCTTCGCCCGGCAGGACGCCGCGCGGCGCTCCACCGGGTATCTGGTGTTTTTGTTCAGCCTGGGAGTCGCCGGAATCGTCGTGGCGATTTACCTGCTGATTTGCGCGATGTTCTACTTTGGTGCGCCCGAGGAACAACAGCGGCCGGAGTTGTTTTTCAACCCGCCGCTGTTTCTGTTCACGTTGCTGGGCACATCGGCGGTGATCGGCGTGGCCAGCCTGATCAAAAGTTCGGAACTGGCCCACGGCGGTGGCGCCTCGGTGGCCCGGGCCCTGGGCGGTAGCCTGTTGAATTACGACACCCGGGATTTCCTTGAACGCCGGCTATTGAACATCGTCGAAGAGATGGCCATTGCCTCCGGCGTGCCCGTGCCGCCGGTGTATCTGATGCGCAACGAGCCCGGCATCAACGCCTTTGCCGCCGGCTTTTCGCCCCAGGATGCCGTCATCGGCGTGACCCGCGGGTGTATCGAGAATCTCAGCCGCGACGAGCTTCAAGGCGTCATCGCCCACGAGTTCAGCCATATCCTCAATGGCGATATGCGGGTCAACATCCGGTTGATCGGGCTGATCTTCGGCATCTTGGTGATTGGTCTGGTGGGCTACTATGTCATGCGAGTCGCCGCGGTCAGCGGATCGGGCCGCAGTTCCGGCAACAGTAAAGGGGGCGGCGGCGCGGTGATGGCCATTTTGGCCATTGGTGTGGGGCTGATGATCATCGGCTTTGTCGGCACCTTTTTCGGAAATCTCATCAAGGCGGCCGTCAGTCGCCAGCGCGAATACCTGGCCGATGCCTCGGCCGTGCAGTTCACGCGGAACCCCGACGGCATCGGCGGAGCGCTCAAAAAGATTGGCGGCCTCAAACAGGGTGCCAAACTCAACTCACCCAAGGCCGCCGAGGCCAGCCACATGCTGTTTGGTGAAGGCGTGGCCACCGGTTTCGATTCGCTGTTTGCCACACACCCGCCGCTGGGCAAACGGATCCGCGCGATCGACCCCAACTGGGATGGCAAGTTCTCGCGTCCGCAACCGCAACAGCCCGAGCCCGAAGAAGCCCCCCCCGCCAAGCAGCGGGCGCAGACCATCCGCGAACGTATGTCCGAACACCCGACCGGCGAGCGGTTGCCGCCGTGGATGGTGATGGCCGGGGCAGCCGGCGTGCTGTCCGAAGATCCCCAACCCACGCGGCAGGCTGATCGCCTGCAAGAGTCCGTCGATACCATGG
>JBJHDE010000045.1:0-16536 GCA_050486385.1 Planctomycetales bacterium
GTCCTCGAAGGGCTCGACATGGATATCGCTGGCCCGCTGCTTGACGGCCTCTTTGATGACCTTATCCACCAAACGGACCACCGGGGCGCTGTCCTCGGTGACCTCTTCTTCGTTATCGGCCTCCTCGATGCCGCCGGCGATGTTCGAGTCGGTCAACTCGCCCATCAGCATGTCGCGGCTTTTCTGCTCGGCCTGCTTGTTGACGATGTTGTTGATCTTGTCGCGGATGACGTCGGGGTCCCCCAGGGCCACACTGATGGGCCGTTGCAGCAGGAACCCCAGTTCGTCCAGCACGTCCAGGGCCAGCGGATCGCCAATCGCCACGTGGACCTGTTCGCCATCGTCGTCGTAGGCCAGCACATTCGAGTCCCGCGATCGAGCCACGGGAATCAGCTCGAAAATGCTGGGCGGGATGTCGCGGCCTTCGAGATCGATGAATTTGACGTTGTAGAACTTGGCCTTGGCCTGGGTGATTTCCTTACCTTCCAGACCAATCTGCCGGACCAGGATCTCCTCGATCGGCCGTTTGGCCGACTGAGCCAACTTCTCGGCTTCTTCCAGTTCGTCGCGGCTGAGAATGCCCTGCTTGACCAGCAAGCCCGTCCACGTAGCCAGCCCAGGAGGCATAGCAAGTCCTCAGAGGGGGTAAAGTTCGAAACGGCTCTCGACCTCGCCGACGCTCCCGGTCAGCAGGTCGAGCGACCAAGCCTCTTGGTGATGCCGACACAAGTGGTGGAACATCCCGCAATGATTGTCGCTCATTGCCGCGGGACCTGTTGTGTGGGATTTTGGCCCGCGAGCACGTCTCCCTGAGCCTGCCCCATCGCAGGGGACCACGACGGCTGCTGGCCCGTCCCGAGGCCGCACTCGTAGCATTAAGTCTAAGCTGGCGAGCCAGTAACAACCAGACGCCACTGGGCCAAAACTCAGGCGAGATCGCCCACCGCCGACGGTTGGCTCACTCGACCGCGCCACCCATCCATTCGCGAAAAACCCGCATGGCAAGCAGTAGCGGTAACATGAGTCCCAACATCAGGGGGAGCAGCAACACCAGCGCACTGCCCAAGGTCAGAATCAGCGGTTGCAATCGTTCCCAGAGCCCCGGCCAGAAGACCATCGTCGTGATCGCCCCCAGGCAGATGGCCGGACCGAACTGGATTTTCGAATCCCCGAGAATCAGCCGAACCAGGGCGATCGCCAAGCCATAGAAGGCCCCCAGGAATAGCCCCAGGATGGCGGCCTGCCAACCAACAAAGGCAGCGATCATGGCCACCAACGTCACGTCGCCAAAGCCCAGGGCCTCGCGACCCGCCCCCAGTCGGGCGACGATGCGGATGCTCCAGAGGATGCCGCCAGCGATGCCAATGCCACCCAAGCTGGTGATTAGTCCGACCCAGTTCCAACCACCCACCCACCACACCAAGCTGACCAGCAGGCTGCCGACCAGCGCAATGGTGTAAAGCACTAAGCTCTCCCAGGCCAAGGCATGGCGGGCAAAGCAGGCCCAGGCCATCTCGGCTCCCGCCCGACGCCGCACCCGCCGACTCCAGGGAAACAGTTGCCAAGGCCACAGGGCCAGGGTCCATCCCACCAGGCAACCTATGCCAATAGCCAGAGCCCACGGTTGCCCCCCCGTGAGCCACAGGGGCAGCTCGCTGGGCAGGGTGCTGGCGACGGTGAGGGGCCCCATGGCCCCATCAAAGGTCCAAGTGGGCGGCAGGGCCGAGGGGGCCAAGGTCAGCCAGAACAAACCCAGCAGGGTTCCCGGTATGGTGACCTCGTCGGGGATGAGATAGTGATCGATATCGATGAAGGCCGACACGATCAGAAAGCACGACAGCATGGCCAGGCCCAGCCACTGGACGTATCTCACCGACAGCTCGGCCGTGGCGGCCAGGTCCTCGGGATACAGCCCCCGCTGATCGACCACCCACCAGTACAGCCCGGCGACGGTGCCAGCGGTCAGAATTTCGACGAACAGATAACGGATGCTGAACCGCGCACCGCAGTGGCCGCAGCGGCCGCGGAGAATCAACCAGCTCACGATCGGCAGGTTCTGCCACCAATGGATGGTCGCCCCGCACGCGCCACACTTCGAGCGGCCCGTGATGGGGCGGCGGGCGGGAATCCGCAGGATGCAGACGTTGAGAAAGCTGCCGATCGCCGCGCCGACCAGCACCAGCCAGGCCAGCCGGGCCCACAGCGGCAGCGCGTCGAGTTCCCACAACCAGCGGGGCGTTTGGGCGAGCAGCGGCAAGCGACCTACCTCGCAAAGAGTTCCGACTCGATGGCCATGGCGATTTCCGTCGGCGTGCGGTCGACGGTGGAGACCACAAACCCGGCGACCTCGCGATACAGCGGCTCGCGCTGGGCCAACAACGTGGCCACCTCCTGGGCCTGCCCCAAGGCGGTGAGTTCCGGTCGACGCTGGTTGGTCGTCGCATCCGCGGCGATCCGCGTCAAGATGGTGTCCACATCGGCCGTCAACCAGACCACCGGCCCAGCCTGAGACAGTCGGCGGCGATTGGCTTCGCGGAGCACCACGCCTCCCCCAGTGGCCACGATACAGCCGGTCTCGGCCAGCAGGTCGGCGAGCAGGTCGGCTTCCAAATCGCGAAAGGCCGCTTCGCCCGCGGTGGCGAAGATCTCGCGAATCGACCGTCCCGCCCGAGCCTCCAGCCGTTCATCGGCGTCGATGGCCCGCCAGCCCCAGCGTTGGGCCAACTCGCGGGCGACGGTGGTTTTGCCCGTGCCGCGGTAGCCCACCAACACCAATCGGTCGGCAAAGGTCGGAGGCCCGCTCATTCGGCCCTCGCTTGCCGAAAGGCCTGTCGCAGCACAGCGCTGGGCGGGGCCTGGCCCGTAAACTCCTGGAATTGCAGCTCGGCCTGACGCAGAAACATGGCCACGCCGGTGATCGTCCGGCATCCCCGCTCGCCCGCCTCGCGGAGCAGTCGGGTGTGTTCGGGATTATAGATGGTGTCAAACACCACGGCCTCGGGCCGCAGGGCCTCGGGCGGCATGGGGCTGGCATCCACCTGGGGGCTCATCCCGACCGGGGTGCCGTTGATCAGCACGTCGTAGTCAACTTGGACCCGGCGCTCCCAGTCGAGGGCCTCGCATCCCAAATCCTGGGCCAGTGCCTTGGCCCGGCTTGGGGTGCGTCCCGTGACCAGCACATGGGCCCCATGATCCAGCAAGCCGGCGGCAATTCCCCGGCACACGCCGCCGGCCCCCAGCAGCAGAACGGTTCGTCCCGCCAGTCCGTCGGGCCCAAGCTGGTCGGTCAGGCTGGAGATCGCCGCGGGAACATCGGTGTTCAACGCTCGAGTCCCCAGCGGATCGAACAGCAAGGTGTTGCCGGCTCCAGCCCGTTTGGCCAGAGGATCGACAATCGCAGCGGCCTCGAGGATGGCCTCTTTGTGGGGAATCGTCACACTCAGCCCGGCCAGGCCCCAACGGCGATGCTCCGCCAGCAGCCACGGCAGTTCGTGGGCCGTGACCCGCAGGGGAATGTACACCCGATCGTCCAGCCCCCGGGCCGCGAAGCCGGCATTGTGGATGAGGGGGCTGAGCGAGTGGGCGATGGGATCGCCAATCACGGCGAACACCCGGGTCGCGGGCGAAATGCTCCGGTAGCGGTAGCGGCCCAGCATTGTGGCGATGTCCACCTGCCCCGGGGCCGGGGGCGGACCACCGGACGGGCAACCGTAGCTCCACAGAGACCCGAACATCGGGGCCAGCAGCCGTGTGGCCAGCCCTCGCTCGCCCATGGCCAGTTTGATGAGCGGAACTCCTTGGGGAGCCTTGAGTTCCAGCACACGCAGCGTGTCGGACAGATTGCGGGCCGTGGTGGCCAGCTTGACGATATCGGCCCCGGCGGCCAACCGCGCGACCAGGCCCGGCAAGTCGTCGGGCGTTGTCTCGAAGTCATGCAGACTGACGATCCGCCGTGTGGACCCTTGGCGGGGAAACTCCTCAACCAAGGGGGCCTCCAGATCCACAAACTCCACGCCCGCCGCGACGGCGGCACGCAGGCACTCGCGACGTAACGCCTCGCTATGCCGCCACTTGCCGCCATCCTCGGACAGTCGGCAGGTCACAATCGTGGGGCCGGGCCGTTCGGCCAGGCGTGGCAGGGCGGACTGGGGGTCGTCCAGGCTGTCGAGTCGCCACTCGACCACATCGACGGTTTCGACCAAGGCCCGATGCTGAGCCAACAACTCGTCGGCTGTCGCTGCACAAATCGTGGCGGCCAGCAGATTGGTGGGCCAATCCTGTAGGGGGGGCTGGGGCCAGGAGTTTCGCGTCGTCATGGGCCAGGGTGAACGGGTCCGAGGAGTAGGACTGGCCGCGGTAGCATAACCCAGGGGCGGCGGCTTGCGAACGCCGTCGGGCAATTCGCCTGATCGAGAACCGTCGATTGGGGCGCCTATCGTTTTGCCCCGGTGGGGTCAGTATGGTAGTCGGTTCATGTTTGGTCCGATCGGGCGTGTTTTTCCGAATCGGCGATTCCCCGAGAGAGAGAATTCCATGAGACATCTTGCACGACACACCGCGTGGCTGACGGGCTTGGCCCTGGTGGCCGCCGTCACCTGGGTCAGTGGCGAATCGCGTGCCGACGACCATCAACCCATCGAGGGCATCGGCCCGACGGGCGACGTTCAGCGGTTGGCGACGGGATTGGGCTTCACCGAGGGCCCGACGCGCGGCCCAGACGGGAGCATCTACTTTACCGATATTCCCAACAACAAGATCTATCGGCTCGACCAGGAAGGCAATCTTGCGGTGTGGGTCGACGGCTCGAACCATGCCAACGGGCTGATGTACGATGGCCGGACCAATCGGATTGTCGCCTGCGAGATGGATGGCCGGGTGGTGTCCTACGACATGGAGGGCGGCGACCGCAAGGTCCTGGCCGCCGAGTACCAGGGCAAACGCTTCAACGCCCCAAACGATCTGGTGCTCGACCAACACGGGGGAATCTACTTCACCGACCCCACCTTCCGCGCCCCGGATCCCAATCCCCAGGACAAGATGGGGGTCTACTATGTGGCGGCCGACGGCAAGATCAGCCGGCTGATCGACGACCTGCCGCTCCCCAATGGAGTGATTCTGTCGCCGGACGAGAAAACCTTGTATGTGATTCCCACCGGACAGGCCGATATGATGGCTTACCCGGTGACCGGTCCAGGCAAGTTGGGAGAGGGCCGCGTGTTCTGCCGCCTGGTGCAACCCGATGAATCGCGGGAGACCAACTTCGGCGGCGATGGCCTCACGGTGGATACCCAGGGCAATCTCTACATCACCGCCCCGCGGGTGGGCCTGCAGGTGTTCAATCCCGAAGGCAAATTGCTGGGCATCATCAAGCTGCCCGAGGGACCGGCCAACGTGACCTTTGGCGGCCCCGAGAACAGCACCTTGTATGTGACCGCCCGCACCAGCTTGTACGCGGTGCCCACCTCGGCCAAGGGTCACCATTTTGCGCAATCGAAGGAGTGAGAGCGTCTCACCTCCCGCGTTCTTTCCGCACGGAGCCCAAGCGCCTGCGATGAATCCGCCTCCCGATTATTCGAAGCATCAGAAGAAGGTCATTCAGCGTTACTACGACAACCTGGACACCATCCTGCTGCAACGCCTGCAAGAGCAGGTGACCAATCTCTATCTGGCCGAGGGAAAGAAGCGCGAGACGCTTTGGAAGCAGGTCCGCGGCACGCTGGAGAAGCTTAAACTGCCCGAAAGCCGGGTGGATCACATTCTCGAACAGCGCGACGTCACCCTGTTGGCCAAGCTGGTCGAAGAACTGTTCCGCAAGGCATGACCCGTGGCGGCCGCCTGGCCGACACCGCAACGGCAACCATCACCCTCGCGCGCTCCCCGGCTGGTCGGGAAGCGGGCGAGGGTGTGTTTTTGGGTCGTCACGGCACAATCGCCCAGACCGTTGCCGCACGGCTTGACACCCTCCGATCAGCATGGGGATGCCCCTCGTCCGCTCGTTTGACCAGGGAAACAACGATTTTGCGCTTCGGGCGATACCGTAGCCCATGGTCTCGCTTGTCCCCAGGGAAGGCCTCTGTCTAGTGAGAAATTGCGATTCCCGGGAAGAATTTCTTGATCTTTCGCCCCGTGACGTGCGTTATGCAGGTGACCCGCTCGACTGGGCCTCCCCCGGTACTCGTAGCGACCGAGAGGTCAGGCCCAGCACCGCGCTAACGAACCCGACGGAAGCGCCGCCCATTCCCTCAAGAGGCCCCCCATGGTCAAGCCGCCCCCAAACAAAGTCCCGCGCGACAAGATTCCGACCCTTTGGTCGACGATGAAGCAGGAGGTCCTCAAGCAGGCTTCCGACAAAGAGGACAAGAAGGATATCGAGGCCCTCTATAAGAAGTTCAGTTCCGGCCTCTCCAAACAGCTCAAAGCCGCCCATGAGGCGACGGACCCCAAAAAGCTCATCGCCGCGGCCAACAAGGCTTTGAGCGTGATCCCGAAATATCGGACGAAGATCGAAGATTCCAAACTGGGGCCAAAAGAAATGATGGCCCTGGATGCCACGCTCGATATCATCGAAGCCCATCTGTCCAGCGAGATCACCGCAGCCAAGGCCAAGACCAAAACCAAGACCAAGACCTGACCCAGCGCCGCATGCCGCT
The DNA here is from genome assembly GCA_050486385.1 of Planctomycetales bacterium. Classification (GTDB taxonomy): domain Bacteria; phylum Planctomycetota; class Planctomycetia; order Pirellulales; family Pb10988; genus JBJHDE01. The sequence continues at coordinate 6,651 of JBJHDE010000045.1, forward strand.
ACCATCACCCTCGCGCGCTCCCCGGCTGGTCGGGAAGCGGGCGAGGGTTTCTTTTGGGGCATCGCGCCGCGTGGTCCATCACTCCTCGTCCGGCGGCTCCCAGAGCAACGGTTGATGCTCCAGGGCGGCGGGATCGTAGCCGTCATCCCAGGGAAACAGGCCATTCTTCAACGGCCAAATGCACTGCAACACCGGAAAATCCTGCCCCCGATAAAACCACCACCCGGAGCCCATCCAGTGCGAGAAGTGCTTCTTGCCCACCGGCAGGAATGCCAGCGGCACCGTGGCAAAATCGGCATAGGCCTGGCCGGGCGTCGGCCGAAAGCCATCGACCAGGGCCGCGGCCACTTGATTGATAATGGGACCGGCAATCTCGCCCGGCAGCCCGATCAGCAGGATCTCGGGCAGCCGGTGCGTGAAGTGCAAGCCCACCGAGTAGGCAAACTCGGGCTCGTTGTCATTGGTCTCCGGATCGTCCTCGATCAACAGCACCGACCAGCCCATCTCGCGAATATGCTGGAAGATCGCCTTATCGTGATCGTCTTCCGGCTCTGGCAGCGACATCGATGGCATAGGTTTGGCCTTTTGCAAGAACCCCCAACGGCGGATGCCCTCAACTAGAAAGGGAATCCCAGGTCGAGGCAAGTGTTCCCCGCCATCGACCCCGTTGAGATCCCGTCGGCTGACGGTGGCCATCGCGGGTGGGGGTGATAAGCTGAAGCGGTCAGCCACAGTCGCGATGCCAGACGGAGGGCGATCCATGGGGACCTCGGAGTTATCGCCGGAAGTGCAAGCTCGGCTCGCCGCCCGCGATCGCGAGGCGTGGAGCGAGTTCCTTGAGCTGCGCCGCCCGCAATTGCTGGCCTACATCGACCGCCATCTCAGCGACACATTGCGGCGGAAGGTCGAGGCCGGCGATCTGTGGCAGGAGGTCTGCCTCAGCGCCCTGCAAGGCATCGAGACCCTGGAATTGGGCGATCGTGACCCCTTTGGCTGGCTGTGCCAATTGGCCGATCGGCGGATCGTGGATGCCTGGCGGCATCACTTTGGCGCGCAGAAGCGGGCCGCCAACCGCGAGGTGGGGCTGGAAGCAGGCGGCACAGCCGACGACGATCGCCGCGGCCTGGTCGATCTGCTGAGCGCCAGCATGACGACCCCCAGCCAGGCGATGGCCCGCGATCAACGGGCCGACCGACTCCGCGAGGCCCTGGATCGCCTGCCAGACGAGGCTCGCGAGGCGATTCGCTTGCGGTATCTTGAGGGCCTGCCCAGCAAGGAAATCGCCCAAAGGCTGGGCAAAACCGATGGGGCCACCCGGGTGCTGCTGACCCGCACGCTGAACAAGCTCCAGCAGCTTTTGGGCGAAGACGTGACGTTCGAGAGCTTTCTGCATCGCCCCGACGAGTGAATCTGTCCCCATGAGGGGGCGTTCGGCCCTCGTTCTGAACCGGGCTTGGCCCGGCTGTGTCCCAGTGGCACGATGGCTCTCAGTGACGCCAACTTTCTTTGCGACACCACCCTTCTTTGAGACACCAGCGAGCGACGGGTGCGTTTCCGCTTTTTCTCACAATGATGCCCATGCCCAACCTGACCAATGGTGGCCCGACCAACGGTGGCCAACAAGCGGCCTCGGACCCGATGTTCCCGCTCAGCTTTCGCGCGATGCAGTCGGGCGAACAGCCGATCAGCGCCCTGATGAGTCGGGCGCTGGCCCAGCCCGAGCTGATTTCGCTGGCCGCGGGCTTCGTCGACCAGGCCACGCTGCCGGTCGAGGCCACCCGCGAGGCCATGGACCGCGTGCTCTCCGATCCCCGGCGGAGTCGCGCGGCCCTGCAGTATGGCACGACCCCGGGATTTCTGCCCCTGCGGGAGGTCATTTTAGAGCGAGCCCTCGCCGCCGATGGCCAAAGCCGGACCGAGGCCCATCTCGACGAACAGCAGGTCATCGTCACCGCTGGCAGCAATCAGCTTCTGCACCTGCTGACCGAGTGCCTGCTCAACCCCGGCGACATCGTGCTGTGTACCTCGCCTACGTATTTTGTCTATTTGGGGATGCTGGCCGGGCTGGGCGTGCGGGCCTGGGGCGTGGCGTCGGACGAGCAAGGCATGCTCCCCGAGGACCTGGAACAGCAACTCACCCGGCTTGAGGCCGCCGGGCTGGGTTCGCGCGTCAAAGCGATCTACGTGGTCGACTATTTCGACAATCCCGGCGGAGTCACGCTCAGCCTGGAGCGTCGTCCGCGGATCGTCGAGCTGGCCGAGCGGTTCTCGCGGTACCACCGCCTGCAGATCATCGAAGATATCGCCTACCGCGAGCTGCGCTACTCGGGCGAGGAACTGCCCAGCCTGCGACGCTTCGATGACTCGGGGCACACGGTCATCACCGTCGGCACGTTCAGCAAGAGCTACTCGCCGGGCGTGCGGCTGGGCTTTGGCCTGCTTCCGCGACACCTGGTCGAGCCGGTCGGGGCGCTCAAGGGCAACCTGGACTTCGGGACCGCCAACTTCAATCAGCACCTGATGGACGTGGTGCTCCGCGAGGGCCTGTTCGAGCCCCATGTCGAGCGGCTGCGAGCAAGCTATCGCGAAAAGCTGGCCGCCATGCTGGAGGCCGCCGACCAGCACTTGGCCCACCTGGACGGTGTGTCGTGGATCAGGCCGCAAGGGGGGCTATACGTCTGGCTGCAGCTCCCCGAGGGCGTGGATACTGGTCCCGACGGGCGGCTTTTCCATCTGGCCCTGGACCAGGGAATGCTGTACGTTCCCGGCCATTATTGCTTCCCGGCCGAGCCTCACCCCCCGCGGCACAACACGATTCGCCTGAGTTTCGGCGTGCAGGCGCCCGAGGGAATCCGACGGGGCATCGCCATGCTGAGTCGGGCGTTGGCCCAGGTGTTGGGCGAATGAGACCTGAGCCCGGGGGCGAGGGACCGAATCGGTCGGGGCCGATCTGACCAAGGATGGTCGACATGCGGATCATCGATCGCTACCTGCTGGGCCAGTTCGTCAAGGTCTACCTGGTGTGCTTCTTGAGCCTCGCCGGGCTGTACGTCGTTTTCGACGCGTTTGCCAATCTTGACGATTTCATGGACCACTCCGACAGCAGCGGCGGCATGCTGTGGATGATGGTCGACTATTACGGGCACCGCACGGTGTGGCTGTTTGAACGCATTGCCGGCAGCGTGGCCCTGATTGCCGCGATGTTTACGCTGACCTGGATTCAAGGCAACAACGAGATGGTGGCCCTGTTGGCCGCCGGCGTGCCCACGCGGCGTATTCTGTTACCCGTCATGCTGGCCTGCGTGGCCGTGGCCCTCGGAGCGACCGCCGTCCGCGAAGGCGTGATGCCGGCCATTCAGGAACAACTCCGCAAGACGACCAAGGACCTGCTCGGCCAGCACGCCCATCAGGTCCCGCCACGCTACGACCACCGTTCCAACATCCTGCTGCAAGGCCGCTTCGGCTACCAGGCCGATCGCCGCATCGACCGGCCCGCCTTCTATCTGCCGCCCCAAATCGCCGGGGTGCGGACCGTCTTGCGGGCCGAGACCGCCTACTACCGGGAAGCTACCGAGGATCACCCGGCCGGCTACCTGTTCGACATGATTGTCGAGCCGCTCTCGCTGCTCCGCGGCCCCAGCCTGGAATGGACCAATCCACAAGGCGAGCAAGAGACCGTGGTCTACTCGCCGGCCGATACCTATTGGCTCAAGGCCAATCAGATGTTCGTGACCAGTGGGGTGTCGTTCGATCAGCTCGTCGGCGGCGAGAGCTACCGCCAGTTCTCGTCAACCGCCGAACTGATTCAGGGGTTGCATAACCCCAGCCTCGACTACGGCGGTTCGATGCGGGTGGCCGTTCACGGTCGGCTGCTGCAACCGTTTATGGATCTGACCCTGCTGTTTTTGGGCCTGCCGTTTGCGCTTTCCAGCCGGAATCGCAACGTCTTTTTGGCGATTGGCGTCTGCATGATCGTGATCGTGGCCTATTGGGTGACCACCCTGGCTTGCCAATGGCTGGGGTCCACCAGCCTGATGAGCCCCGCGTTCGCCGTGTGGCTGCCGCTGATGATCTTCGTCCCCGCCGCGGCCTGGCTTCAGTGGGAGATCCTTCGCTAGCGAATGATCCTATAAGCGCTGCAATCATTCACGGGCTGACCATTCGCTCCCGTGCCAAAACGGCCTCGCCGGGTGGGCGATTCTACCACCTATTCGGTGGAACGGGACCGCTCACCCTCATTGTCGACGCTCAGAAGTGTCCGACCTATCGGCACCGCCAGCTTGCCCCCGTTTGGTCAAACGACCACGCTGGCGGCCCGTGACGGCTCATTCACGATCGCGGCTGACGTGGCTCATGGCCTCGTGCATGAAGTGTTCGCGCTGTTCGGCGGTCAACAGGTGCATGAATGCCAACCGACAGGCATGCGAGGCCTGACGTTTGACATAGCCCTTGCTGTCGCAGAAGCGATTCCACTCGGCGAGGAACTCGGCGTCGTATTCGATGGTCTCTTTTTGAGTTCGGGCCATAGGCTTTCTCGCTGCGGTTGACATGACACTTGGGGGTTGTGATCCGGGCTTAGAGCGGGGGTATCTTAGTTGTCCGCACAAGTTTGCGAAACTTGCATTTCCCTCTAAGGATTGCGGCCATATTGCGCCTTCCCCTGACCAGTTTGGAACCCTGGTTCAACGGCGGTGCGACCCGCGACAACCACCTTTAGAGCGGTTGGCTTCCCCTTAGAAGACAATGACTGCGCCAGAGTTCCCACATTCCGCCAGCCACTGAGGGTTGAGCCTCTTTGCAAACCGCGCTAGAGTCTTGTTTGAACTCCGTGCCTAAGAAGACCGACTCATGAGCCGGTTTTCCCGGCGATTGCTTCGAGAACCCACCCAATTGAACCAATATCTCTTGGACAGCCCACCCTGTCAAAGGGACTGGTATCAGGTTGGCATGAGTATCCCGCAATTCGCCGCGGACTGAAAGACCCTGGGGCCTCGCCGTGACATCGACTTCCACAATTTCGTCCGCGGCGACTCAGGCCCAGAGCCTCAAGATTGGGCCGGTTGTCGTCGACCCACCCATTCTGCAAGCACCGATGGCGGGCTTCACCAATTATGCCTTCCGTCAGATTGTACGCGAGTTCGGCGGAGCGGGCCTGTTGGCCACCGAAATGGTGAGCGCCAAGGGGTTTATGAATATCGATGCCGAGGAGCATCCCTGCCATCCGCGGTTGTGGGGCGTCGTCGACGAGCCCCGCCCCCTGGCCGTGCAAATGTGGGACAATGACCCCGAGATCCTGGCCGCCGTGGGCAGCAAACTGGCCAGCGAGTTCCGCGTCAGCATCGTCGATCTCAACTTTGGCTGTCCGGTGCGACAAATTGCCGAACGGGCCCACAGCGGTAGCTACTTGCTCAAAACACCCGACAAGATCGGCAAAATCATCGAGCGGGTGGTGGCCGCCTGCAAGCCTACGCCAGTGACCGCCAAGATTCGGCTGGGCTGCACCCGCGACAACATCACCGCCAGCGAAGTCGCCCGCACCGTCGAGCAAGCCGGGGCCGCGGCCCTGACGGTGCATGGCCGCACCGCGCAGGACATGTTCAAAGGCTCGGCCGACTGGGACCGCATCGCCGCGCTCAAGGAGGTCCTGCGAGCCATCCCCCTGATTGGAAATGGCGACCTCGATACGCCCCAGCGGGTGGTCGACGCCCTGCATCGCTACCCGGTCGACGGCGTGATGATCGCCCGGGCGGCGTTGGGCAAACCGTGGCTGTTTCGGCAGGCGGCGGCCCTGTGGCGGGGCGAGGACATGCCGCCGGACCTGAGTCTCGAACAGCAACGGCACCTGCTGCTGCACCACTTTGCCCTGCTGGGCGAGCGATTCCCCGAAGACCGGGCGGCCCTGCTGATGCGGAAGTACGCCTGCTGCTACGCCCAGGGCAAACGCGGGGTCCGCGATTTCCGCAAGTATGTGGCTCAGGTCAACACGGCCCAAGAATTTCTCGAAGTCGTGGACCGCTATTTTCCCCGCTTCGAGACCTACGAGGCCGAGATCGAGGCCGCTTGACCGGCCCGCGACCAACCGCAGGGTGCGGCGTCGGCGTTGATGTTGATGTTGATCGCTTGGGGGCACGAACCTCCAAGCCGCTCAAGCCAAATCGAGTGGACTGCGGACTCCCAGCCCCGGCTTGGCCATGACATGGGTGTAGATTTGCGTGGTGCTCACGTCGCTGTGGCCGAGCAATTCCTGAACGGTGCGAATATCGGTTCCTGCTTCCAGCAAGTGCGTTGCGAAGCTATGGCGAAAGGTATGGCAACTGGCACGTTTGTTAAGCTTCGCCAGTTGCACCGCCTTCTTCACCGCCCGCTGTAAACCATCTTCCGACACATGATGACGGCGCATGCCGCCCGAGCGCGGATCGCGCGACAGCGTTCCAGCCGGAAAGACCCATTGCCACCGGCGCCGCGATCTCATGCGGGTGTCGTTTCTGATGAACGAGGATAAATCGCTTGACCCAGGCGATGTAAGCCTGCTCGGTTCGATACGACAGATCCTTGACCCGGCAGGCCTGGGCCACCAGGTCGAGAAACCGTGGCTACCAGCCTGCGGAGCCAGATTCTCTGTGGCTGGTGCCGGTGAGCGCTTTGACTGCGGTGTAGCACGAGGTGAGTCGCGATCGAGCATCGCGTCCAGAACACCAGTGTGCTGCAAAAGTCCTGTTCCCTGCGCAAATTTCCACGAAAAAAACTTGACACCTCCATGCTCGACCGCGACAATCGTCGCAGACTCGACCGCCGTTTTGTGGTCGAATACTTGTTAGGCATACTGGGGGACTCATATGATCAAGCTTGAAGATTTTGTGTCAGAAACCCTGAGGCAAATCATACAGGGCGTCGTTAACGCACAAGAACACGCATCAAAACTCAGTGGGTCTGTCTCCCCGTCGAGCGCAAGGTTTCGGACCGACCAAGGCATGCAGCTATACGATCTAAAAGACAAATCTCTCATTGAGAAAATAGAGTTCAATGTGGCGGTGACGACTACAGAAGGCACCGCCACAGCCGGCGGCGTTGGCGTCTTTGTTGGCCCCGTAAGTTTGGGCAGCAAGGGGGAGTCTAACTCTACAAACCAATCAACAAGTACCATCAAATTCGCAGTTGCGGTCAAATTCCCATCTCAAAAGGCATAGCCGTATGCCCAACAAGTGCATCCAGCCGACGTATTTGCCGCCGCTTCGCGTTGTCAAATCCGCGGCTGATGCTTGGCGTTCACTGCCTAATCATCCAAAAGCACTCTCCTGACACTGGAGTCTATGAAACTTGACGGATCGAGCCACAAACATCATCACAACCATCGGCGCGTTCGTCGTCATGCTTGCTGCGATTGCCGCTTTGTACGGTCTTGGTCGCGCATTTATCGGTGCGTTCTCCGGCCTTGATGCGAAATTCGGTGCAGCGCTCGTGGCCGCTGCCGGAACTGTCATTGTCTCTGTGATGTCAGTCATCATGTCTCGCTATCTCGAGACCCGCGCAACAATCCGCAAGGAACTGCGCGAGAAAAAGATTCCCGTATACGAAGACTTGATCAGCTTCATGTTCAAGATACTGATGGCGACAAAAACTGGACGCGAAGTTACCGAAAAGGAAATGATCGAATTCATGTCTGACTTCACCCAGCGATCAATGGTTTGGGCAGCGGATGACGTCCTCAACGCGTGGATCAGATTTCGAGTCGCATCTTTTGACGCAGCGGAAATGAAAGCGAAGCCGTTCGCATTGATGTTCATCTACGAAGATTTGATTCTTGCCATTCGGAAGGATCTCGGTCACAAAAACAAAGACTTGACGAAGGGAAAACTGCTATCACTATTTGTGAACGATATTGCTAACTGTGTGGACGCACAAGGCAACATCAAGCTGTCTGCTAACATCGCCAGCGAACAAACGGATGAACGCGAGCTGGTATAGGCCGGCTGGCTCGCTTCGCTCGGTAGCGTCAACTCCCGACCGCGTTATCCTGAACGTTCGGCAACCTCGGAGGGCGTATGCGAAAGGTCATGTTGCTATTGCTGGTGTGCCTTCCGGCGATCGCTGGTTGCCCGAGGGGCATAACTGTAGGCCAGGTTACGGCAGTTATCGTAGCCGGGACTGTGGTACTCCACTTCGTGGAGAGGGCATACGACGTGGATCGTGCTAGGCTGCGCCGCGACAAAGCGCAACTCGAACTCGAACTACTTAAGGACGGCAGCCGAAAGACCGAGATCTTCCAGCTCACCGAGGAACAGGCTGCTGCGATCGCGGAGAAGGGCTACTACATCCTGAGGAAGCCGGACGGCCCCGAGCAGAAGGTGTTAGTCGAGGTGGATTGACCGCTTGGCAGTGCCGAACCATGCGCTGCACCTGACGGCCGCCCAAAGCGGCGGCCGCAAGTGAGCTTGGTCGTTCGTCGGCGGAGGGCAGCAGGATGGCGGTAGCGGTTCCAGACGACTTGCAGGCATTCCTCCGCACCCGGAAGCGGCTGGAGTATGACGCCAGCGAGTGTGAACCCGGCAAGATCAAGCTGCTGCCGCTCAGCAAGCTGAAGTTCGGCGAGGTGTGGATTAACACCCGCCCGAAAAAGAATCCCCAGGGCGACCCGCACGCCGGGGAGGACGGCCACTACGCCATCCCCGCCGTCAACTTGGTGGCTGCGGCCGAGGACTACGACCCCGAGTTCATCCTGCTGTGGCTTCCGGGGGAGGGGTTGTACGGCACCTGGGACAGCGATCACGCCGAATTGCTGGTGTTCCCCGGCGTCACCTGGGCGGACATCGCGGCCGACCCGCTACCCTACATCGCGGCGCAGTGGGACGGGCCGGAGCCGGGCGTACCGTTCGTGCCGTACCCCAAGTACCTGTATCGGCCCGGTCGCCCGTACTGAAGGCAGGCCGAACTAGTCGCTGCAGCGGACCCGGCCCGCCGAGGCGCTCGATGGTCAGTCACAGGTTTCGCTCGGCGGGCCGCTCCGCTGAGCTTGGTCGTTCGCCACAAAGGAGACCACCGCATGTTAACATACCAGGTTCGCTGGTCCCCGAAGCCCGGCAATCCCGGTCGAAACATTACCGTAACGGTACAAGCACACTCCGATACCGAAGCGCGGACGATCGCTGCTTCTCAGATCCCAACATACCAGGTCCAAGCGGTTCATCGCATCAACTGATCAAGGTGGCGACATGCGCACGTCAACAGCCGACGCCAACAATTACGTTTGCCCACAATGTGGAGATTCCCTCACTCAAGACAGAGCGGGGCGCGGTTTCGTGCGGCACAAGACCAATCGAGATTGCCAGCACGAGAATGGCCTCAAGGATCCGCCGCCTCGCCAACCTCGACGTACGGATCAGGCACGGGCAGGGCGCAGTCTCGGGTAAACCCCGAATCGCATGCCTCGAAGATTGTGGTATCCTGAATATCGGCCATGCCGTGACCGCAACAATGATTTTGGGAGGAATGTACTGTGCGATATCGCGTCCTTATCGAACAGGATGAAGACGGCGTTTACGTCGCCGAAGTTCCTGCACTTCCCGGTTGTATTTCACAGGGGAAAACGCGCAGCGAAGTCCTCGACAACATCAAAGAAGCTATCGCCGGGTATGTGGAGAGTCTCCAAGCACATGGTGAGCCGGTGCCGCCGTCCATTAACGAAGAGATCGTGGAGGTTGCGCCGTGAGCGCCTTGCCGGTCGTTTCCGGTCGCGAAGTGGTCAAGGCCCTGGAGAAGATCGGCTATGTGTTCGACAGACAACGAGGCAGCCACATGATTCTCCGGCAGCAGGACCCACCACACCGACGCTTGACCGTTCCCGATCACAAGGAAGTTGCTAAAGGTACATTGCGTGCGATCATTCGAC